>JADHYC010000096.1 GCA_016782645.1 Fidelibacterota bacterium
GTTGAAATCCCTGTTCTTCGAGTATTTCCTCCATGAAACTACGTTCCATGACCTGGAAATTTTTAAACCTGAAAAGTTCATTTCTTATTCTGTCTGTTAGTGCTCTCGCTTCTCCATCACTAATGCCATTTGCTTCAAAATCAATTACAGCAATTGGGATTTGGGCAGATGAAAAGGAAACTAGTAAAATCGAAAATAGCAGAATCCTAAGTTTTTTCATAAGAGCTCTTATTAACTTTAGAATTATGACTTTTGCAAATTAGGATCATGTGCGAAATCCATATTATTTCTATTGTAATTTATTTGACATTTATATCTATTGCAATTCTTTTAATAAATATTGTCACGACGTAAACATCAGTGAAATTCTTATTATTAAACATTATCAGCGGAGTTCACTTGCTTAATACTATATATTGATCCTCGCTGTATTCCTGTGATATTTCTCACGTGATTTTTACATATCTACAGAATTTTTACTTTTTTCGACAACAATTTTCCCGGAGCCAATGTCTAAAAATTAGATTATTTAAAATAGATACAGGGAGAATAAAACAATGCAACGATTTAAACAAACTCTTGGAATCATATGCTTCACTATTAGTCTCATTTTCGGGGCGTATGTGCTGACCTACCAGGATAACATACAGTCGGGAACAGGTTCAACGACCACTGAAACAATGCCAAATCATGCGACTAATATCTCAAGTTAATTATTGATATAATGCCAATCTAAACATCGATTTCCAAAGTACTTATTCCTTCATTCAGCTTCCATTTTCACTTAACCATTTAAAGATTCTACATCACATCGCCATATTAAATTTTTCATGAGAGCCTCTCGCAAAAATCTCGAAAATGGAATTTTTTAAATGTATTGAAGAATTTCTTTACCGTCGAGCATTAAAGATTCTTCGCTTTGCTCAAGAATGACAAAACCCGGGAATAATTAATTTTGCAAGAGACTCACGAGAATAATTTCTTTGATATTCTCATTTTATCTCTATATACTTAACTTTGATAATGCAGTTACGGGGAGAATATGGATAAAAATGAACTGATTCACTACTACAACAAATTCAAGTACGGCGAAGACAGTTATCATTACTTAATGAAAAATAAAGTAAAAGAGATATTACTTATCTCGACTTTTTATGATGCGTTTATCTTCGAACAAGACGGAAGATTATCCGAACAAATTTACGGTGAGTACCGTCAATTAAATTTAAGCACCGCTCCGATGGTCACAAGTGTCCCTACCGGAGAGGAAGCCTTAAAAATGCTGGAGAAAAAGAAATTCGACCTCGTAATCACAATGCTTCACATCGGTAAGATCACGTCGTTCGAAATCGTCAAAATGATCAAAGAACGCAACCCGGAATTGCCTGTTTTGTTATTGCTTAATATGCAATCTGACCTAAGCCTGCTAAAAAAATATACGGACAAGTTGGATCTGTTCGATAACATTTTTCTCTGGAAAGGAGACGCTAAACTTTTCCTGGCAATGGTCAAATCAGTCGAAGATAAACGAAATATAGAATATGATACAAAACATGGCTTAGTCAGAGTTATTTTGCTGGTTGAGGATTCGATTCAGTACTACTCTACTCTTCTGCCACTGCTCTACGAAGAAATAGTAAAACAAACCCAAATATTGATTAAAGAAGAATTAAGTGATATAAATAAACGTTTGAAGATGAGAGTCCGTCCAAAGGTCATTCTTGCCCATAACTATGAGGAAGCAATATCTATTTATGACAAATATAAAGAATATATAATCGCTGTCATATCGGATATTAGTTATGAACGAAATAACCATTTAGATACTGAAGCTGGCATCAAATTGATTTCGAAAGTGAAAGTGAATATTTATGATGTCCCGACCATCTTAATGTCATCTGATTCTAGTAATCGAAAAAAAGCCGATAAAATCAATGCGACATTTATTGATAAATATTCCAAACATCTCCTGCAAGAATTACGGCAATACATATTGGATAATCTTGGATTCGGCGACTTTGTATTCCGAAATGAAAAAGGCGAAGAAATTAATCGAGCTCGTACGTTGATTGAGTTCGAAGAAATACTGAAAACCGTTCCCGACGAATCCATCCTGTACCATAGCAGGAGAAATCATTTTTCTGCCTGGCTGATGGCAAGAGGGGAAACTCAGATCGCTAAAAAGACGCGCCTGTTGACAATTAAGGATTTTGATTCTACAGCGGATATGCGAAATCACCTTGAGGAAACGTTAAATTTCATTCGGAAAAGTAAAAACAAAGGTAAAATTGTCAATTTTCATCCAGCCAGCTTATTCGAGCCAACTGAAATTATGAGATTAGCTGAAGGTTCCCTCGGTGGCAAGGGACGCGGTCTGGCATTCATGAATGCTCTTTTGATTAGTATGGAATTTGAAAAACATTACCCTGATGTAAATATTTCACTTCCCAGTACAACAATTATTGGCACAAACGAATTTGATGACTTTATACAGCGCAACCAAATTATTGAACGATTAAACGATAATATGAGCGATTCAGAAATTGATAATCTGTTTTTTGAATCCTCCATTTCTGCGGAACTGTTAGAAAATCTGCGTATTTTCTTATATCACATTAAATATCCACTTGCAGTTCGGTCCTCCGGCTTGCTGGAAGATTCTTCTTCACAACCTTTTGCCGGAATTTACCGAACCTATATGCTTCCGAACAACCACCCGGATGATGAAGAACGTTTGCAGCAACTCCTTTCAGCAATAAAATTGGTCTTTGCATCCGTTTTTATTAAAAATTCCCGTTCATATATTGAAAATCTGAATCACCAATTAGAAGAAGAAAAGATGGCGGTAATTATCCAACAGGTTGTCGGGTCAAAATTCGGCGATTATTATTACCCCCATATCTCCGGTATTACTCAATCACATAATTTCTATCCCATTTCAAATTTGCGAAATGAAGACGGAATCGCATCTATTGTCGTTGGTCTTGGAAAAGCAGTTATTGAAGGTGGAAAACATTTTCGATTTTGCCCGAAGTTTCCCAAAGTAGAGTTATTACAACTTAAAAACCTGCTTATAGATTCTCAAAAAGAACTTTACGGAATCGATTTAAAACATAGTGAATTTGACCTGTTGACCGGAGAAGACGCCACAATAAACAAAATGGAAATAAAAAATATTGAACCCTGTGGCGCTCTCAATTATACGGCATCGGTATGGGATCATCATGATAACCGGTTAATTCCCGGTGTAAATCGTCCCGGTGCACGGGTTATTACTTTCGATAATATCATAAAATATAACTACTTCCCTCTTGCTGATATTACTGCAAAATTACTTGAAATCGGTGAAGAAGCATTCGGGATGCCGGTTGAGATCGAGTTCGCTGTTGATTTAACCAAAGATAAAAAACATAAAAAAGTTCCTACGTTTTATATATTGCAGATTCGACCATTGGCGATCAGCAACGAAGACGTTGATTTATCGTCAAATGAAATCAACAAAGAACAGCTCTTACTCTATACTGATAAGAGTATGGGAAATGGCGAGATCAATACGATTCAGGATATCATCTACCTGGACCCGAAGAAATTTGACAGGTTAAAAACCATAGAGATGAAAGGCGAAATCGATCTATTGAACGAGAAGATGAAAAAAGATAATCGGGAATATATACTCATCGGTCAGGGACGTTGGGGTTCCCAGGATCGTTTCTTAGGTATCCCGGTACGGTTTGTTCAAATCAGTAATGCAAAAATCATCATTGAAATGGGTATAGAGGATTTTAATATTGATCCTTCTCAAGGCACTCACTTTTTCCACAATATTATTGCTATGCAAATCGGTTATTTTACGATTCCTTATAAATCACAGATAGATTTTATTGACTGGAATTGGATAAATCAGTTAAAAATCATAGAAGATCGCAATTTCTTCACACATGTCAGAACATCACATCCATTAACAATTAAAATGGACGGAAAACACGGTATTGCCGTTATTTACAAAGGGGAAAATACACAGTAGTAAATTCTATTCAAATTCAGATACATTTAAAAAGGGCTGCTCAATTGAACAGCCCCTTTATTTACTGAATCAGATAACGTAATTATATACAACCCTGATCGATCATGGAATCTGCGACTTTGATAAAGCCGCCAATATTGGCGCCTTTTACGTAGTTGACAAAATCACCATCTTTACCATATTTCACACAGGTTTCATGAATACTAACCATAATGCCGTGTAATTTGCTATCCACTTCTTCGCGTGTCCAGGACAAACGCATACTGTTCTGGCTCATTTCCAAACCGGAGACAGCAACACCACCGGCATTGGCAGCTTTTCCGGGAGCGTACAATAATTTGTTGTTCAACAGCACTTCGACAGCTTCCGGTGTACAAGGCATATTTGCACCCTCACATACACATATACAACTGTTTTTCACGAGATTTTCCGCATCTTCTTTATCCAGTTCGTTTTGTGTTGCACAGGGCAGGGCAATATCCACATCTACCTCCCAGGGACGTTTACCCTGGATGAATTCCGCGCTATCAAATTTGGAAACATACGGCGCGACCACATCATCATTAGTGGCTCGTAACTCCAGCATATAGTCGATCTTTTCTCCGGAAACACCATCCGGATCATAGATATAGCCATCCGGTCCTGACAGGGTAACCACCTTACCGCCCAAGTCGTTTACTTTAAGCGCAGCGCCCCAGGCAACATTACCAAAACCGGAGATTGCCACACACTTGCCCTTAAACGATTCTCCGCGAGTTTTCAACATCTCTTGGGCAAAATAGACACACCCAAACCCGGTCGCTTGCGGACGAATCAGACTACCGCCCCAGTTCAGACTTTTACCGGTTAAAACACCGGTGAATTCATTTTTCAGTCGTTTATACTGTCCAAAAAGGTAGCCGATCTCGCGAGCCCCGACACCGATATCTCCTGCAGGAACATCAGTGTTGGGTCCGATATGACGGAAAAGTTCAGTCATAAAGGACTGACAGAAACTCATGACTTCGTTGTCGGACTTTCCCTTGGGGTCAAAATCCGAACCACCTTTGCCACCACCCATAGGAAGTGTTGTAAGACTGTTTTTAAATACCTGTTCAAAACCCAGGAATTTCAAAATTCCAAGATTTACGGAAGGATGAAAACGCAGACCACCTTTGTAAGGTCCGATAGCCGAGTTAAATTCAATCCGGAATCCACGGTTTACCTGGATGTTACCACGATCATCTCTCCAGGGAACCCGAAAAATAATAACCCGTTCCGGTTCAATAATTCTTTCTAGAATTTTATGATGCTTGTAAACGGGATTCTTTTGGATAAAATCCCATAAAAATTCAACAACTTCATGTACGGCCTGATGATACTCTTTTTCAGCCGGGTTCTTGGCAATCACCATCTGCATGAACTCTTCAACGGATGAATAACTCATATATTCTCTCCTTTTCTGTTTAATATTTTCACTCATTTTTACATTAAGCCTAAGCTTATAAATCCGGTATTATCAATTTGCCCCTAAATAATTGCAAATTACATACCACCGCTTTCCTCTATAATTTACATCAGCAACCTGATTGTTATAACGGTTTCCTGAATATTTTACCCATCGGACAGCCGACTATATCGATGAATTTTCTATGTTCTCTCTTTTGAAAATTGATATATTTTACGCAACAAATTATTACTTTTAATTGAAAAAACTTTGTCAGTTATGAGAAAAACAACACCAATCAGAATTCATAAAACCTTACATTTTTGCGGCTGAGTAGTTACATTAGATCAATGAATACCCACTATTCATTTCCGGTTTTCCAAACGCCGGTTTTTAAATACTCATCAATCGACTTAGCTGCAACACGTCCGTCTCCCATCGCCAATATAACCGTTGCAGAACCTCTAACGATATCACCGCCTGCAAAAACTCCTTTTTTGGATGTCCTTCCCGTTTTGAGATCGGCAATAATGTTTCCCCATTTGTTACATTTCAGATCCGGAATAGTCTGAGAAATTAGTGGATTTGAGCCATTGCCAATTGCAACAACACCCAGATCAATGTCAAAAAGAAATTCGGAACCTTCAATAGAGATGGGTCTTCTGCGGCCTGAAGCATCGGGTTCCCCCAACTCCATTCGAATGCATTTTGCCTGTTTTACCCATCCGTCATCGTCACCAATGTATTCAATAGGAGCTGTTAGTAAATGGAATTCTATCCCTTCTTCTTTTGCATGTTGAATCTCCTCATCCCTGGCAGGCATTTCTTTTTCAGTGCGACGATATAACACAATTGCTCTCTCTGCTCCGAGTCTCTTTGCTGTCCTAACGGAATCCATTGCCACATTTCCGCCACCAACAACAACTACCTTTTTGGCTCTTTTAATAGGTGTATCTGCATTAGGAAAATCGTAAGCCTTCATAAGGTTAACACGAGTCAAATATTCATTTGCTGAATATATACCATTCAAATTTTCACCAGGAATATTCATAAACCAGGGCAAGCCGGCTCCTGCTCCAATGAATATCGCATCGTACCCCTCTTTATTTAGCAATTCATCAACGGTGAGAGTCTTTCCAACGATGAAATTTTTAACGAATTTTACACCTATTTTTTCAAGGTTGCCGATTTCCTTTTTTAATAGAGCTTTGGGTAATCGGAATTCAGGAATACCATAAACAAGAACGCCACCTAATTCATGAAGAGCTTCATATATAGTAACATCATATCCCCATTTAATAAGGTCACTGGCACAAGTTAAACTAGCAGGACCACTTCCCAAAAGCGCAACCTTTTTTCCATTTTTGGGAAGTACTTTAGGCATCTCGAACTTTCTGTGTGCCATATCATAGTCAGCAGCAAACCTTTCCAGTCTGCCGATAGATACAGGTTTATACTTTTTCCCCAGTATGCAAGTAAGTTCGCATTGAACTTCCTGAGGACAAACCCGTCCGCAAACAGCGGGTAAGAGATTGTCTTCTTTGATAATATCAATAGC
>JADHYC010000097.1 GCA_016782645.1 Fidelibacterota bacterium
AATATTTGTCCTTTGGAGTTTGTTGAAAAATGAGAGAGAGACGAGTCGCACGAGAAGTTGCTCTGCAAGCTATGTATGCTCAGGAACTTACAGAGAATACCATACAGGTAGTTGAGTCTGATGTTATTGATAGATCAGAACTTTCAGAAGAACTGAAGAAATTTTCTATAGAACTTTTTGAATCATCCACAGCGCACAAAGAAGAATTAGATAAATATATTAGGGAAAAATCAAAGAATTGGGATTTTGATCGTATTGCAATTATAGATCGACTTATAATTAGAATGGCGATTTGTGAATTTTTATATTTTGATGATATTCCTTCTAAAGTATCCATTTCAGAGGCTATTGAAATAGCAAAGAATTTTTCTACGGACGATAGCAGTGCTTTCGTAAATGGAATTTTAGACGCTGTTCTTCATATGATTTCAGAAGGAATTTCTACTAGTAATTAATTCACTCTAGTTTTGCAGAAAAAAACTTACTTTATTACAATAAATTACAAAGTGAAAAAGGGGTGGTTAATTAAAAAGCATAACTAATGATTGATGTTTTTAATAGAAAAGCAAAAATAACCTGTCTGCCCCCGCCTGCCGTCGGGCAGGGATAGGCAGAAAAGGAGAAAAGCACTAAGAAAGGAATATGTCGGAGACTGAAGTGAGAAATGTTAATAAACGAGTAATTTCAAGGTGAAAAGATGGGTATAGGATCATTTCTTACATCAATTTTTGGTACAGCCTCTGGTAGAGAAATTAAAAGAATTTCCCCGATAGTTGAGCAAATAAATCAGATATATCAATCACTTTCTGATGTTTCCATTGAAAAACTCCGTGCGAGAACGGAAGAGTTTAAAAAAAATATTCAGGAAGTTAGAGAAAAAGCAGAATCTGAGATAATTGATTCAGATATAACCCAAGTTGAAAGACAAAAGTATATTATAAAGGAAGAGCAGAAAGTACTGGATGAGATTTTACCGGAAGCGTATGCTATGGTAAAAGAAATTTGCCGTCGGCTGATAGGACAGGAGTGGTATGCTTGTGGACATAAGATAGTATGGGATATGATTCCCTATGATGTTCAGATTGCCGGTGCTGTTATACTTCATGAGGGAAAAATTACTGAGATGAAAACTGGCGAAGGTAAAACTCTTGTAGCAGCTATGCCAGTTTATCTAAATGCTTTAACCGGCAGGGGTGTACATTTAGTAACAGTTAATGATTATCTGGCTCAGCGAGATAGTGAATGGATGGGTAGAATTTATACAGAACTTGGGCTAATGGTCGGATGTATTTTAAATAGCATGGATTCCGAAGAACGGAGGAAAATATATAACTGTGACATTACTTATGGAACTAATAATGAATTCGGCTTTGATTATTTAAGAGATAACATGGCAATTTCTGCTGAAGAGCAAGTTCAGAGGGGGTATTACTATTGTATAGTTGATGAAGTTGATAATATTTTAATTGATGAAGCAAGGACACCTCTTATTATTTCAGGACCGGTTTCCAGTACACGTCATGAGAAATTTGATAAATTAAATCCTGCAGTTGCCAATTTAGTGAAGTATCAAAGGGATACTATAAGCGCAATGTTGGCAAAGTATCCTGAATCACTGGATAACCTTAAAGATGGAGATGAAGCTGCAAGAAATCTTTATATTGCATCACAAGGTGCACCAAAAAATCGCCGCCTTCGAAGAATCCTTGAAGATTCTGGCTACCAAAGACTCCTTCAGACCGGAGAACGTGAATATCTGCTTCTTACAAGCTCTAAAAGTGGAACTTCTATTAGTCAGGACGAATATTTCAAAGACCTGTATTATTTTATAGAAGAGAAGCAGCACAATATTACACTTACACCTAAAGGTGAAGAGAATCTAGCCGCTTTTTTAGGTATTGGAGTAGATGATCTTATCATTCCTGATCTGGCGGAAGAATTTGTTAAAATCGATGTAAATCCGGATTTATCTGATACCGAGAAAGAGAAAAAGAAAATGGAATTTGACCGATTACACTCAGAAATATCGGATCGTTTTCACAATATTTCCCAGATTCTCCGTGCATATACTTTATATGAAAAGGATGTTGAATATGTCGTTCAAGATGGAAGAGTTCTTATTGTTGATGAATTTACAGGAAGGATACTTCCCGGGAGGCGGTATAGTGATGGGCTTCACCAGGCAATTGAGGCAAAAGAAAGGGTTAAAATAGAAAGGGAAACTCAGACCTTTGCAACAGTAACTCTACAAAATTATTTTAGAATGTACAATAAATTAGCGGGAATGACCGGAACTGCTGAGACAGAATCTGCTGAATTTAGTGATATTTATAAATTGGATGTAGTAGTAATTCCCACTAATGAACCCTGTATAAGAAAAGATTATGAAGATCAGATTTATAAGACTCGCAGAGAAAAATATAATGCTATCTTAAAAGAGATAGAGGAATGCAACCGCAGAAAACAGCCGGTTCTTGTAGGTACTATTAGCGTTGATGTTTCTGAGACTATTAGCAGAATGTTAAAACGCCGCAGTATTACTCATAATATATTGAATGCAAAGCAACATAAACGCGAAGCTGAAATTGTAACCCGGGCAGGAGAAAAGGGGGCGGTTACTATTGCCACGAATATGGCTGGTAGAGGAACAGATATAAAATTAGGAGAAGGAGTAAAAGAACTGGGAGGACTTCATATTGTTGGTACAGAAAGACATGAATCCAGAAGAATTGATTTGCAGCTCAGGGGTCGTAGTGGGCGACAGGGAGACGCAGGTTCATCACGATTTTTTCTATCATTAGAGGATGATTTGATGAGACTATTTAATAGTGAGCGCATAGCTGGGATTATGGATAAAATGGGAATTGAAGAGGGGCAGGTTATTACTCATCGAATGGTCACGCGATCTATTGAGCGTGCACAAAAGAGAGTTGAAGGTAGAAATTTTGGAATTCGGAAACATCTACTTGAATATGATGATGTTATGAATCAGCAGCGAACGATTATCTATGATCGACGGAATTATGCGCTTAAGGATGGAGACCTTAAAAGGGAGATATTTGATATTCTGGAGGATTGGGTAGATACTTTACTTGAAACCTGTACGGATTCAAAGATGATGCCGGAAGAATGGGATTGGGATAATCTGCGGAGTGAATTGACATCTACTCTTGGTATTGATATTTCGTTGGATGAGCTCTCTGATGCTTCAATAAGTGCTCTTAAAAAAGAGATAGTTGATCGTGCGATAAAGTATTATGATCGGAAAGAGAAGTTTGTGGGCGAAGAGCAGCTACGGTTCCTTGAAAAATTTGTCACTTTAAGAACCATAGATGAAAAATGGAGGGATCATCTCTATAGTATGGACCAACTTAAAGAGGGTATAAACTGGAGAGCATACGGTCAAAAGGATCCACTTCTTGAATATAAAGGCGAAGGTTTTGATGCTTTTGTGCATATGATTGAGGATGTAAATAAACAGACACTGAAACTATGCTTTAGAGCTCAGATAGGACCACAAAATCCGGAAGATTTTCAGCAGAGACAACCTCGACCATTTAAAACAGAACACCAAGATTCTCTCGGTATGGGTCTTACTGCTCCAGTTTCGCAAGAGCAGGGTTTTACTGGGGGGACTGTTACAAGTAATGGTAGACAGCAGAAAAGGAGACCTGTACATATAGAACAAAAAGTGGGAAGAAATGATCCGTGTCCATGTGGAAGTGGTAAAAAATATAAAAAGTGTTGTGGGGTTATATCATAAATATTTTGGCTTATTATTTGTTGTCATTTTGAAATAAATTTCTTATATATGTGAGTAAACCAAGTTTAAAAAGAATTTAGCAATGATTGATATAGATCATTTTTTATTATTTAATAAAAATTAATTTTTAACTTTAATAGTAAATAGGTTTTTTAATTAAGAGAGAAATGAGATTTTTTATAAATGATTTTGTGAGTGACGTTTTAGATTCAGTCAAGATTTATATTTGTGGTTTGAAAATTATTATGCTTAATTTTTATGAAAAAAAATATTGACTCTTTAAAAAAATTTGTTAGTTTTCAGACAAATGGAACTAAAAGGTTTAACGTTATTATACAAGAAATCCCCAGAACTCTTTTTGAAAATAATAAATAAAGAGAAATTTTCGGTAGCAAAAGGTGAGATACATACATCTCGATTCAGGATAAATTTACATTTTAAAAATTTTATTGGAGGAGGTAATAAATGAAGCGGTTACTATTTTTGTGTTTTTTATTTCTGGTATCATTTTCGGTGGCTATTGCTGGAAATACGCTTTCAGTTATAGGTGATGAAGTTGTAAATGGATCCACAGAGGCAACAGTTGGGATAAATTTAGAAAACCTAACTGACGTTGTAGGTGGCCTTCAATTTGATTTGTTTAATTCACCGTATAATTTAGAAGTTGATACTATTATTGTAACAGATAGAACACTGAATTTTGAACTAAGCTGGAATATTCTTGCTGATGGTGTAGTACGTGTTTTATTATATGACACGGAAAATGAAAATATTTCTGGGACTACTGGTGAAATATTACTTGTAACTTATAATGTTACTGGACAGTCCAATGCGGCGAATATGATTGGTATGGCAGAGGTAGTTATTAGCGATCCTGTAGGTAATCTGTTGTTTATTAGTGAGGTCATTCCGGGTTACATTAGTGTGGGTTTGGTTCCTATTTTATCCTTTTGCTCTGGCTCAGGTGATGCTGGAGAAGGTGATTATTTGGTTGAAATTAATATGAAAAACAATGATGCAGTTGGTGGTATACAGATGGATTTAGTTTGTGATCCACATGTTCTATATGTGGATAGTATTTTTACTACAACACGCACAGATGGTTTTTCCGTTGACTTTTCAATGGTTGGAGATGTTGTAAGAGTGCTTCTATATCATACTGGGGGTGTAGATATTGCCGCAGGTGATGGTCCAATATTACAAGTCTTTCTAAGTGTTGATCCTTTTGCTGTATCGCAGGATGTAAATATTGGTGCCATCAATATCGAAGTAGGTGATCCTGACGGTAATCATGTTGATCATATTGTTAATTGGAATATTTTTAGTATCATTCACGGTTATCTTTTTCCACCTGAAAATTTAGTGGCAACTTCAGGTTTGGATAGTCAAGTACCGCTTATATGGGAAGAGCCGAGCAGTGGTGCAACGGGTGAGGAACAGATATATGAGGGATTTGAAGGAGTAGAGTATCCGCCCGGTTGGTTAATGGTTGATAATGACGGTGGATATAATTCGCAATTTGAGGTGAATACTAACTGGATGTTTTATGATGTTGTTCCCCATAGTGGTATACAATCCATTGTGTCTCTTTATAATAGTGATGCTTCTCCGAATGATGATTGGCTTATTACTCCAATGATAAAACCAGGGAGTACTTCTGAATTTCGCTTTTGGGTTTCTCCACAGGATCCGGACTATTCACAAGAAATATTTGACATAAAAATATCAACTGAAAGTCAGGACATTGCAACATTTGGTGTATCAGTTCTTCATCATGAATTTCCTTCAGGAGTTGGAGGAACTGAAAGTGATTGGATTGAGTTCGTAGTTGACCTTAGTGATTATGCCGGTAATGAGATTTATGTTGCAATTCAGTGTGTTTCAGTAGATCAATTTATTCTAAAAATTGATGATATTCTAATAACGGAACTTTTAGAAGGTCCTGATATTTTTATGTCGACAAATTTACGGAGCAATCCCTCATTGTTATTGGGTACAAAACGGAGTGACTCAGGGTATGCTGTTGATCCTTCTTTAGTCAATTCAGCTCCTTTCTACAAGTTAGTTGAGAAGAGTACTCTTATCGGATATGCGCTATATCGGTCTGAAACCTCACCTGTTACAGTTGAAGGAGGTAACAGAATTGGTTACACTGATGAAAGTACACTGGTTTTTATTGATACTACAGCACAAAATAGTACAACATATTATTACGTGGTAACCGCAGATTATTTGAATGAAGGAGAATCAGGGCCATCCAATGAAGCGGAAGCTACGCCTGTAGAGTGGGTTGATCTTTTTACCGGTTCTGCTGAAGGCTATGCTGGAGATACAATAGGGGTAGATGTTTCTTTGACAAACGAGGAAACTACCGTAGGCGGTTTTGAATTTTTAATTGTTGATGTTCCTGGTATTGTGGATGGTATTGAAGTAATTCCTTCCACAAGATTAACTGGTAGTGGATGGAGTGTTCAAGGACAGGAACAGGCTGATGGAAGTTATAAAGTAATTGGTTTTGATATAAATGGTGTTGGAATTGCACCTGGAACTGGACCGATTATTATCATTTCTTATTTCATTTATAATGTTATGGAACCGTGTAATGTAGTCCTCCATCTTACTGGTGTCGTAATCTCTGATCTAGTTGGAAATATGCTTCCAACCACTCCACATGATGGTAATATTAATGTACTTGTCGAAACGCAATATCTGGTGATTTTTGATGGGCAGGCTAACCCAGGTGATACGGGTGATGTTGAAATAGGTCTGGTTAATACAAAACCTGTCGGCGGTTTTGAGTTTATAATACGTGATATCCCTGATTATTTAACTGCTACTAATGTTATTGCTAGTCCAAGACTTACTGACATTGCCGGTGGTGCATGGTCCGTTTCTGGAAGTGAACAGCCTGATGGATCATATAAAGTACTTGGCTTTGATATAAATGGCACGAGTATACCTCCAGGAGAGGGACCGATTGCCATTATTAGCTATGAAGTAGATGCTTCAGCTCCTATAGGGGTGATCGATTTGATTCTTGAAGGAGTTGTACTTTCTGATCCTTTGGGGAATCAACAATATTCTGAAGTGGTTTCCGGTCATTTTGGAATTGGTCAGCCAGATGTTTTCTATTATTTAGCTAATGATACTGCTACTGTAGGTTGTGCCGGCAAAATGGTTGTTACAATGAATAATAGTGCGACAGTAAGTGGATTTCAGTTTGTTATAATGGACTCA
>JADHYC010000098.1 GCA_016782645.1 Fidelibacterota bacterium
ATTGAAGAAATCCTCATAAATGATTTGAATATACCTTTTAACAGAACTGAAAAGGGAGAACTTGATTTAACGTATGAAGCTGCACATTCAAAACCGAGAATTATTCACGTTAATGATAATACCGGTAAATCGGTTCAGGAAATATTTTATGAAAAACTGAAAACGATTTCTAATATTGAAATTTTTACTGATGCAACTTGCGTTGACCTGATCACTTTATCACATCATTCTCTAAATCCGCTACACATCTACGAGCCAAGTACCTGTGTGGGGGCGTATGTATTTTTCCAAAAAGAGGATAAAGTACATCCGATCCTTGCAAAACAGACAATTTTAGCGACCGGGGGATTGGGAAGAATATATCTACATACTTCAAATCCTGTGACATCGAGAGGTGAAGGCTACGCGATGGCATACCGTGCAGGAGCTCGGATAATGAATATGGAATATGTTCAGTTTCACCCGACAACTCTTTTCTCCACTAATGATGATAGATTTTTAATAACGGAAGCTATGCGAGGTGAAGAAGCTGTACTTCGGAATAAGTCCGGTGAAGATTTTATGAAGAGGTATCACAAGATGGGCTCCCTTGCTCCTCGTGATGTTGTTTCACGAAGTATAATTCAGGAAATGAATAATACTAGTGCTCAGTATGTCTATTTGGATATTACACATCGGAATTCAGATTGGATCAAGAAGCGGTTTCCGACAATATACGAAAAATGCCTTGATGTGAAAGTGGATATTACCGTCGAAGGAATACCCGTTGTGCCTGCTGCTCATTTTGAATGCGGTGGTGTTGCGACAGATGATTTGACAAACACAACTATAATGCGATTAAAAGCTGTGGGAGAAGTTTCCTGTACAGGATTGCATGGAGCTAATAGACTTGCAAGTAGTTCTTTATTGGAGTGTTTGGTTTTTGGAACTATAGCGGGCAGAGACTGTTTCGAGAAGATAAAAAGGGACAAAATTATTATGCCGAGTGTTGCGAAATGGAAACCGGAAGAGGAGCCTGTAGACTCTGATTTACTTTATCAGGACTGGCTAACTATTAAGCATACTATGTGGAATTATGTCGGCATCGTTCGAAATAGGAAAAAGCTCGAACGTGCTTTTGGAATACTCTGGCGTTTAAAGCAAGAGATAGAGCCATTCTATGCCCATAGTAAATTGAATGACGATTTGATAGGATTAAGGAATGCTGCCGCGACTTCGTTGCTTGTGCTTCATGCAGCGAAATTAAATAAAGTTAGTCGGGGTTGCCATTATCGGGCAGATTGATTAAAATTCAAAGTTAATTATAAATATCAATGGAGGTTATGTGAACGAATTACTTTATGCTGCAGGTGGAGTACAGAAATCTGGTGGGAACCCGATTATGGCTTTTTTGCCATTTATTCTTATTATTGTGGTTTTGTACCTTCTTATGATCCGTCCTCAGGCGAAAAAGCAGAAAGAGAAGCAAAGAATGCTTAAGGATTTACAACCGGGAGATGAGATTCTCACTATTGGTGGTATTATCGGAAAGATTGAAGGAGTAAAAGAGAAAGAGAATATCCTTATTATACGTGTTTCTAAAGATGTTAAACTCAATTTATCAAGGTCTGCAGTTGCTGAAAAAATTGTGAAAAAGTAATGTCCTGATGTGAACAATATTTGGAAAAAGTTGAATATCGGTTTAATTGAGCTATAGCGTTATTAACAATGCAAAATAAAAATTGTTATTTGCTGGGTATTCAAAGTAAAAATTTACAATTTGTCTCATAGAGACTTCTCTGAGGCATCTATAATTTTGAAATTTTAAAGCTGGTCTAAAATGTCTATCTTAAAAATCTATCTTTATGGAAGTCCTATACTGAGCAAAAAGGTTGAGAAAGTAGAAGATTTGCCTAAGAGTTTTGATAAATATATGGATGATATGTTTGAGACAATGTTAATTGAGGATGGTATTGGTCTTTCTGCAAATCAGGTTGGAAAGGATATACGATTTTTTATTACGGATTTTTCCAGTCACGATAAGAATCTTACCAAAGGGGTTTTTATTAACCCTGTAATTATTGAATCAGATGGTAAGAGTACTTTGGAAGAAGGTTGTCTCAGTATTCCCGATATACGTCAGCAAGTGACACGATCGGAGACAATTACCCTTCAGTGGGAAAATGTGGAGCGTGAGGTTTTTAGAGAAGAGTTTAGTGGATTGATGGCAAGAGTTATACAGCATGAAATGGATCACCTGAACGGGATATTTTTTGTTGATAGAATCACCCAGCTTAAAAGAAGTTTTATCTCCTCAAAATTAAAGAGAATTGCAGCTTCCTCGGAGAAAAGTGACGAGAATAAACTAAGTCACTGATAATTCTATTTCAAAGGTCAATCGAGTGAAAATTATTTTTATGGGTACACCAAGATTTGCTCTACCGAGTCTGGAGGCTATATTCTCCTCTCGTCATGTAATTAAAGCTGTTGTAATGGGAGAAGATGTCAAAAGAGGCAGAGGTTTAAGGATGCAAGAACCGCCAGTAAAAACTCTTGCTAAGAGTCTGGGATTGCCTGTAATTCAACCAACTTCTCTGAAATCCACTGATTTAATACAAGAAATGAAATCTTTTTCACCGGATATTCTTGTAGTTGTAGCGTTCAAGATTTTACCCAAAGCGATTTTGGAAGTCCCTAAAAAAGGCTCTATTAATCTTCATGCTTCAATTTTACCAAAATACCGGGGAGCTGCTCCAATTAATTGGGCTATTATTAATGGTGATAAGGAAACCGGGATTTCAATTTTTCAGATAAAGCCTAAAGTAGATACCGGTGATATCTTATTACAACGCTATATGAAGATTCAGCCAGAGGATACTGCTGGTAGTCTTGCGGAAAAATTATCCGTCATTGGAGCAGAAGCTATTGTCGAAGTTCTGGATGGTATAGAGAAAGGTGAAATGACTGCAATACCACAGGAGGATAAATTAGCCACTGCAGCTCCGAAAATATTTCCTGAACTTTGTAGAATTGATTGGAATAAAGATGCGGTAGTTTTAAAGGACCTTATTCGCGGGTTATCCCCAGCTCCAGGTGCTTACTCCTTTTTTAAGAAGAGGAGAATCAAAATTTTAGCAGCTGCTGTAAGCGAAAGTTCTTTTCATGAGGAGCCAGGTACAATTGTTTTAAGGGATAAAAAGCAGTTGGGAATTCAGACAGGAAATGGGCTGTTGAGTCCACAGGAAATTCAGGTCGAAGGGCGTAAACCTCTTGGAGTAGAGGATTTTCTTCGTGGTTTTCAGGGTAAAATAGGGGAAAAATTCATCTCTCCCGAAGGATCTCTTTGAGATGAGAACACGTGCTGCAGCTGTTAATATTCTGAGCACTTTACCACGAAATTATTGCAATTACGAAAAAAAAGTTGTGGAAGTTACTAAAAAGCTGAACTACAGTCAGCGGGATCAGGATTTCGTGTATATCCTCGTAAAAGGTGTTATTCAGTATAAAAAACTTTTAGATTACATTTTAGAAATAGCAACTAATAAACCTCTCAGCACATTAGAAATTGATGCGCTTAATCTTCTCAGAATAGGATTGTTCCAGAGTGTAATTTTAAATACTCCCGGATATGCACTTGTAAATGAAACAGCAGAAGCAGCCAGGGATTTACAACGGTCGGACCTTGTTCCGTTTGTAAATGCGGTTCTCAGGCATTTGCCAGATGAGAGAGTTTGGCTTTCATCAATGAAGAACCTGGGCAAAGTTGAATTTTTAGCCATTAAAAACTCCCATCCTGAGTGGTTGGTCAAAAGATGGATCGAAGCCTATGGTGAGAAGGATACGGTAAAATTATTAGAGTTCAATAATGACTATCAGGAGATTATTTTTAGACATAATCCTATAAAGATTAGTTGGGGGGAATTTGAGAAGAAAATTACAAATGATGGTTATTCGATTAATCTGATAAGGTCAAATCCGATCCATTTTTTCACAACAGAAAATCCGGGTGTGCTTCTTAAAAAGAGACTTTTTAATGAGGGGTATTATTCTATTCAGGATTTCAGCCAGGCATTAGCAGTGCTAATTCTTGATCCGAATCCAGGGGAAATGATTTTAGATGTCTGTGCGGCTCCGGGTGGGAAATCAACATTTATTGCGCAGTTAGTTGGTAAAAAAGGGAAAATAGTTTCGTCTGATATTACAAAAAATAAAATAGCCCTGCTGGAAAATGAATGCTCCCGTTTGGGTATTGATTTTATAAATTACATGGTTGCCGATGCTGGCAAAGATACGTTTTTTGAAGTAGATAAAATATTGGTTGATGTACCCTGTTCGGGAACAGGTGTACTCTCACGCCGTGCGGACATGCGTTGGAACCGCAAGTCTTCTGATATTGTTAAATTGAAACAGTTGCAGACTGAGATTCTTAATAATGTTTCTAAATATGTACATAATAGAGGAGTGCTTGTTTATAGTACCTGTTCGATAGAATTTGATGAAAATTGGAGTGTGGTTGAAGCGTTTTTACACAGTCATTTGGATTTTGTTATTGATCGTGCAGATAAATATATTGAAGCAGATTATTGTGACGAATATGGTGCCGTACAAATATTGCCACAGAAACATGGGATGACCGGAAGCTTTGCCGTAAGGATGGTGAGAAAAAATTAATACTGTTTGGATTACCTCACAGAGACTCTCCGAAGGAGTTCCCTGTGACCTATGGAGCGGAATGAAAATTGTAATCAGGGAAACCGAGGAATTTTATCTTCAATGATTTTGTAATCAATATAGGTGGAGAGAATCGCAAATCGAGAGTGAAAATTTGCCTAAAAAGAGGCCCTTTTGTTTCAATTTTCAATTTGAAATTTAAAATGAGATAAAGGTGTAGTTATGAGAATAAGGATGCGAAATTTTGTCCGGTTTCTGATTGTGATTATCATTTTTACTATTGTAGTTGTAATTGTTATGGATAAAATAGTGATGCCTCTTTATATAAGACATGGGGAGAAATTTATATTGATGGATGTTCGTCAGAAGCAATTTGGTGAAGCAAAGGCAATATTAGCTATGAATGGCTTGGAAGTGGAGGTTATTGACACAGTTGATAATAGTGATTTACTGCCAGGGACAGTTGTTGATCAACAACCGCCACCAGGTTATGATGTTAAGAAAGGAAGAGTTATTCGTTTGGTTGTAACAGGAGGTGAGAAATATTTTCAGATGCCCAATCTGGTTGGGAAAGTGTTAAAAGCAGCAGGATTAGAAATGGTTCATTATAAGTTGGTTGTTGATTCGGTAATATATCAATATTCCACAGATAAACCGAAAGGCGTGGTTTCCGAGCAATCTGTCCCTCAGGGAGTCATGATCTCTTCAAATGAGTTGATTGTTCTTACAGTGAGCAAAGGACAACCACCTCGTCAGCTTGAAGTTCCTGACCTTTTTGGTTTGAACCTTGAAGGTGCTAAACGGGCTATTCGAAAATCGGGATTCAGAATGGGGATGATCAGGTATATTCCAAATCCCGAGTTGACTCCTTATACTGTTATTGGGCAGGAACCCAAAAAGGGAGAATTGAGAGATAAGCCTGTTACTATTGATCTGGAAGTAACAACAACAGATGTTAAACAGGAGTAGATTATAAAATGCCGGAAATAGTCCCTTCATTACTATCATCTGATTTTTCTCGAATAACTGACCAGATTAAGGCAGTAGAAAGAGCAGGTGCTGCAAGACTTCATTTCGACATTATGGACGGTCATTTTGTGCCGAATATTACGATAGGTCCATTTATAGTAGAAGCGATACGAAAAGTAACTTCACTTCATCTTGAATCTCATTTGATGATAGAGAATCCTGAACGTTATATAAAAAATTTTGTGGATGCTGGAAGTGACACAGTTATTGTACATGTGGAAGCAAGCAAAGAGTTGTATGCTGATTTGAAAATGATCAGGAAACTGGGAGTGAAGGCAGGTCTTGTTCTTAATCCTCCTACTCCTTTTGAAAATATTGAGCCTTATTTACAAGATATTGACCATCTTCTTGTTATGACGGTAAATCCGGGTTTCGGTGGACAGAAAATGATTGAGGAAGCCCTGGAAAAGGTCGCTCTTGCTAAACCGTATCAAAAAAAATATAAATTCCCTATAGAGGTGGATGGCGGCGTTAATCTTAATACTATTGAGAAAGCAGTAAAGGTGGGAGCCGACCTGTTAGTTGCCGGAGAAGCAGTGTTTGGAAATAATAAGCCTGAAGAATCTTTTATTGAATTGTCCAAAAGAGTGAATTTATGAATCGCATTAAGGAAGGTGAATTAGCAAGGAAGGTAGTTCACTATAATGCGTCTCTTATTCCAATTATCTATTACTTCTTTGTTGATAGGAAAATAGTATTGATTGTTCTTGGTGTCTGTTCAGCTTCAATAATATTGGCAGAGGTACTCAGGATGAGAAATCCTTTATCCAAAAATCTTTACGTAAAAATTTTTGGCTGGATGACTCGTTCTCATGAACATGAACGGCATTTTACAGGAGCGACATACGTTTTTCTTGGTAGTTTTCTCACGATTCTTCTTTTTCCAAAAGAGATTGCAGTTATTGTTTTACTCTTTCTGTCCGTCGGTGATCCAACCGCCTGTCTTGTTGGGCTTTCGATTGGTAAGGTAAAAATCTGGCATGATAAAACTCTTGAGGGGTCGTTAGCTTTTATAATTGCATGCTTCCTTGTCACATTCTGGATTCCAGGAATAGCCCTCTGGGTAAAGGTTATTGGAGCTTTTGTAGCATGCTTTGTGGAGCTTATTCCCTGGAAAGTGGATGATAATATTACTATACCGCTTATAACAGGTATTATTCTTATTGTTTTGAAATAGAAAAACCTGTTCTCTAAAAGGCAAATTTATTCTATATTTACTAAAGTGGAGATAAAAGTGATTAAAGAGAAAAAATTCAACGATTTAGTCCGTAGCTGAACATAAAGAAGATTTAATGCAGAAGTATAAAGTTAAAGAATTAGG
>JADHYC010000099.1 GCA_016782645.1 Fidelibacterota bacterium
ATACTACCAATTATGCTGAAAGTATCCATTCAAAAATTAAAGATTTGCTTAGAGTCCACAGAGGTTTTAATACAGAACTGAAACATAGACTATTAAAGGAAATACTTGCCAATTAGCAGCTATTTTTTGATATTAACCCCAAAAAACCAATTTCCGAACGACGAAGTCGGACTAAATCTAACCCGAAACCCATTTTCAATCCTGCTTGCCGGATCAAATGGGTTTTCAGGTATTTGCTTAGGATTATCGAAACGAAAATGGGTTTTTAGTGCAGGCGTCAACCGGCGTCGGGTTTTCTTTTCGTCACAGCGCAATAACGTCGTTGTGATATTCATCAATATTTATCAAAAAAGCCAATTAATTTTCGTTAGACATCAATAGTAAGAAAATCTTCAGCCATTTTAATTTCACAACCTGGTGGAACGTTTATCTCATCGATAAGAGTTTCATAGTCGGTTTCCGGAGAAATATGCGTCAGCAGTGTCAGCTCCGGTCGGCTCTCGTGAATCAAAGTTGACAGTTCCGAAGGCGTCATATGCCCGTCCACCGGATTCGAATCGCTGCTGGAACACTCAATTAATAGAACCGAAGCATTTTGACTCGCTTCAATCAACGCATCTGAAAATCCCGTATCTCCAGTATAAATGAGTGACTTACCCGCCTTATCTTTAAAGCGATACATTAAGCTTTGATCGGTATGATTTCCTTTAAATACCGATACATCAAACGTATCAAATGAATATTCACCGGGCATAATTGGATTAAATTTATACGGATAATCCGGATTATTCATCCATTGTCCATACAGGTTTTCAAACGTTTCAATAAACTTATTAAAATCGGGGTGAGTAAAGATGGATAATTCTCTTTCGTCACAACTATCCGGTTTAGAATATTTCCGGGTAAAAAGGATTGGTGGAAGATCCGATATATGATCAAGATGAAAATGGCTGTAGAATATTTTTTGAATTTCCCAAATAGAATGTCCGCTTCGAATCAGTTGTCGCAATATACCGGATCCTGAATCGAGAAGGATGGACTCCCCTCCTGTTTCCAGCAAATAGCCGGAACTGTTCCGATCTTTTGTTGGAATAAAATAGCCCGATCCAAGTATTGTTAATTTCATGATGACATTAATATGCAAAATAATAAGTAAATCTTAAAGCCCGATCCGCGTTATATTTCTTTTCAAACAGATGGGTAAAAGCAAATTCAACACTCGAATTTGCTGTAAATGCGATTCGTGCTCCCAAGTTTATTGTGCCTGATCTGAATATATCATCGATTTCAGCAATAAGCAGCATACGTCGCAGAATTTGTTGTTCGTAAGCAATGAACATATAGACATTATTGAATTGTATATCTTTATTTACCCGGTTTGTGCCAAGTCCAACATAAGTTGTTCCGGCACCGAGCAGCCACTTATATCCGTCAAATACTTTTTTACCGGCAACGAGATACAATCCCCGTGGTTCGCCCCATTTTTCGATGCTATTGCCCAATGTATCCTGGCTAACGGTTTTTAGGCGTGTGCTGGCGAATCCGATTGCTGCAGACGAGTACCATTTATTTTCATTCCAGAATCTGAATTTTACTGATATTTGAGGTACTTCAACTCCAAAATTGTCGTTGCCGAGGACATGATTAAACATAAATGTTGCGCCTACATCCAATCGATCCCAGAATCCAATTGATGATGTCACAGCCAGATCCCCGGCGACATTTGTCCGAAAATCCATGTGGAAATGTCGTCTTTGGAGAGTATATGGCGTCGGAACATTGATCAAATCTCTTATTCTCATCGGAAATTCGGAAATCACGGCAATTCGCTCGCTTGCCAGTTCTCCCTGGATATATTGAGATCCTTTTATTCGTTTTACGCCAATAAACCGCCGTTGCCAGTAGTCGGTATTATAATGAGTATATTTTACTCCCTCAATGGAACTGGCATGTACCATCCGGTGATCATCAACATAGATTCCAACATGACTGACTCCCCGCCCAAATGTATTAAAGAAGAGCAGATCACCAGGTTGAACATTATCTAACTGGATTGTCTTACCGACGGTATACTGTTCTTTACTTGTTCTGGGAAGCATTACCCCCTGATCCTTATATACCAGGGTTGTAAATCCTGAACAGTCTAATCCCGCTTTGGTAGTTCCTCCCCAGACATAGGGTATTCCTAAATATTTTTGGTTAGATTTATTTAACTGATCCTCATCCAATCGATCAAATGTTCCGGTAGTTTGAAATGATGCACATTGCACTGCGAAAATACAGCCAAGAAAAATGAAAACTATTCTAATCCATCCTTCTTTCATCTGTTCCTTCCCCAGATTATTGTTGAAGCGGAATTGGTAGCCGGGCATAAACATCAAACTCGCGATCTTCTATGATACTAATCGATAAATTTTCGGCACGAACATCTAAATACTTAAAGTAATACATAAGATGTGTAGGAATGCCATACCTTTCTTCTGTTACCATTATTAGCGTCGAGATACCTAAAGTTATTTATTAAGTGTTCGGCAACTTTTTGTGAAAAGTTACATGATCTATTGATGAAAAAATATTTTTGTGTATTATGCCTGTCTTTAAAAAACACTGGTCAGATATTTCCTTGTTTTGATAAAATCAATTCGGGTTCCCTGCGCGTAAGTGTCAAGTGAAAACACTTGTGATTAACACGTCAAATGAAATGCTGCAACTGTGCATACTTCTTCGCAAATAGCGTTATACTTCTCAACTGCTTTAGACGTTTTTTCAATAAATAATTTGATTTCCCGTTCATTGATAGTGTCTACCACATTATTATCAACTTTCATCAATCCGAATTTACCGGTCCCGATAACCAAAACTTCAGGTTTAAATGACAGTATTTCCTGAATATCTTCCATGTGTAAATTATGCCCCTCTTTACGCCACCAATTAGATTTAATCTTATTCGGAAAGATAATTAAATCACTATGATAGCTTGTATCGCCTATCGTCATTGATCCGAATATGTAATTTTTAATCTTCATAATTTATTTATCTTCCACACGATAGTTATAGTTTTCCCCTTTTTTGAATCGTGTTACTTTCCCTTGCTCATCGAATTCGAAAATGACATTTACTCCATGCCCGTTATCATCTGCTATTCTAAAAGTATCTGGACTGATAGGCGTTAATTCTGATAATTGATGTTTTGGATTTTCTTCCGGTGGATATTCATAAGAATAGATAACCAGTTTATTATTCAATATCATCACATCATAATCATATAACCAGGGATCACGATATTTTCCAATATATTTCTGCCATTCCTCAGACGGAACAATCGGTTCATCAGAAGTACTTTTTACAGCATTATTAATAGTCGGAGCTATGATTTCAAATGCCTTATACACAAACGTACCCGGATCAGCATCATCGGAGTTTGTCATAACAATAAACGCTATCTTTTCATCCGGACAGAAAGATATTTGAGTACGATATCCGGCAACCCATCCGCCGTGACCGACAATCGTCCTCTCTCCTTTTTTACGTACCCCCCAACCAAGTCCCCAGCCACTCTGCCAATCTTGCCGTAGCCATTGGACCCGTTGCATTTCCCGGAGAGTGGACATTTTTATCAAACGTGAACCATCGGCGCTTCTACCTGAAAATTGAAATGATGCCCATTTTGCCAAATCTTCAACTGTCGAAGACATATTTGCTGCCGGCGTTAATCCTTTTGAATCTGTAAACGGCATGAATTTATGACTACCATTGGGCAGTCTTCTACCATAAGCCGTCGCTAATCTTTTAAGTAATTTTTTATTTTTTGAAATATTCATACTACTATTTGTCATACCCAAAGGTTGAAGAATATTCTTTTCGATATATTTAGCATACTTTTTATCTGATGCTTCTTCGACTATATATCCAAGCAGAGACATTGCCAGATTGGAATAATTCCATTTAGTCTCGCATGGGTAAATCATTTGCTGATTTGGTAAAGCTTCCTTAATCTGTTCTACGGTAGGGAAAATATGATCAGTCCAGTACGGATAAGCAGCTTCTCCTGGCAGCCCTGATGTATGGGTCAATATATGCCAGATAGTTATTTCAGGATAATTCTTAAAATTATTCCGGATTTCAAACCATGGAAGATATTTTGTAACAGGATCGTCCAATTGTAATTTGCCTTCATCTCTTAATTGTAATATCGCAGTACTCGTAAAAGTTTTTGTTATTGATGCAATACGGTAAACTGTCTCCGGAGAAGCTGGAATCTGTTTTTCAAGATCACTGAAGCCGTATCCTTTTGAATATATTAAATCCTGATCATAAATAATTGCGAAAGAACATCCCGGAATTCCACGATATTCCATCTGGGCATTCAACCATGTTTCATACAGAGTAATCGCCGATTTTACTTTATCATTTTCTAAAATTGTCGTTCCGGAAATCAACAATTGAAAGGATAAAAGCAAGATTGATAGAAACAACCGTTTACGCATTGTGATATTCCTTTGTTTACTTTTTTATTGCATTGAGTTAAAAATAGCCTAAATGATCTCGATTTTCAATCTTTTTGTTTGTCAAAAAAATGAAATAAATGTAAATTTTGCCGCTTATTTAAAAACGATGCGCCCATAGCCCAATTGGATAGAGCGTCTGGCTACGGACCAGAAGGTTGGGGGTTCGAGTCCTCCTGGGCGTACACTTCTACGCTGCGTTGCGAAGTGCAAGCACTTTGCCGTATCCACTTCGAATTAAAAGAAAATATCTGTATGTTAAAATGTTTTGAGCGAGAGACGGGGCTCGAACCCGCGACAACCACGTTGGCAACGTGGAGCTCTACCAGCTGAGCTACTCTCGCGTTCTTAAAAAGCGGTGAAATTTAAATTAGAATTAGGCTTAATGCAATATTTTTTGGATTAATTTCATGCTTTTTCAGAGAATTTGAACAGTAATGGAATATCTTATAAAACATTAGTTGAAATAAATCAAAATTACTTCTAATTTCCGAAGTAAATGATAGAGAATAAAATATACAATAAGTACTGTGTCATCATTCCTGCCTATAATGCGGCTGATGCAATTAGTGATTTGATTAAAGTTATTCACAAACTCAATCCATCTCTTAAAATATTTGTCGTTGATGACGGCTCAGTGGATAGCACCTTCGATAATGCTAAAGCGTTTCAACAAGTTAGTGTATATAAACATGATTTTAATAGGGGAAAAGGTGAAGCAATAAAAACAGGGATAAAAGAAGCAAGATCAGGTGGATTTCAATATGCCATTTTCATAGACGCTGATTTACAACATGATCCGCATTTGATTGAAGAATTTATATTAATCAGGGAACAAAAAGATATTGATCTTGTTTTAGGGAAACGATCGTTTTTAAAAACTAAAATGCCTTTCCATCGAATTTTATCAAATAGTATTACCTCGTTTATGATTTCTCTTCGTACTGGCTGTAGAGTGCATGATAGTCAGTGCGGATATCGGTTAGTTGATATCATAAAAGTACCTATCGGTAATATTACAGAAACCGGATTTCAGTTTGAGAGTGAGTTTTTAATAAAAATGTTATCCTCAGGATTAAAATACTGTGAAATCCCAATTCCTACAATCTACAATAAATCAACGAGTTCGATAAATAATCTGATGGATACTATCAAGTTTATTCGACTGTTTTTAAAAAGTTATTTATGGATTTAACAGCCATTCTAAATCGGAGTTTGATACATGATTGAAATTCTCAAAATGATTGCAATTACTTTTATACCAACTCTGGAACTACGCGCATCGATTCCTTACGGTATTTTTGGAACAGATTCTCATTGGTTTATGGTTTTTATCGTCTGTGTAATCGCAAATTTCATAATCGGCATTATGATATTTATTTTTCTGGAATGGATTATTAAAATTATATGTTTTTTTAAACCTATTGAGACATTATGGAATAAATACATTGAACGGACTCAAAAACGTATATCAGAAGGTGTCGAAAAATACGGTGAATGGGCTGTAGTGGTATTTATTGGAATCCCTTTACCTGGTTCGGGAGTCTATACGGGGGCGCTTGCCTCATTTTTAATAGGATTGAGTTTTAAAAAATTTATTGTTGCTAATATAATCGGAGTACTAATTGCCGGTATTTTAGTCACAATAATCTGCTTAACAGGCTCAGGATTAGCGAATATATTTATCAAACAGATATAAGAATTTTATTTTGTAAAATTCCAGTGATATCCTAAATTTGAACGCTTTTTATAAATAATCACATACGGGGTGTAGCGCCCGCCAGGTAAGTCGGGCAGGCAGTCCGGTTAGCGCGTCCCGATGGATCGGGAAGGTCAGAGATTCTCTCAAAGAGATCCATTTGGGAAAATCTGACAGTGAACTGTGTGATATTTCTTATATTTTAAAGATAATTGAAAATTTACGGGGTGTAGCGCAGTCCGGTTAGCGCGCTTCGTTCGGGACGAAGAGGTCGGAGGTTCAAATCCTCTCACCCCGACAGATGACTTTCAAGGTTTATATTCTCTACAGTTCAATTAAGGACCACTATTATATCGGTCAAACTCAAGATATTGAAAGAAGAATTCAAAAACATAATAGTAGGCAGTCTAAATCAACAAGGTCTGGAATACTATTGAATTTGGTGTTTACAAGGAAATTTGAAAATCGATCAGATGCAGTACTCTTTGAAATGCAATTAAAAAGAATAAAAAGTCGAAAATATATCCAAGAACTGATTAATATAAATTATTGATTTTCAGGTATAATAGACAAATAATGGTGGCTGAAATAGCGGTAATCGATTAATACTCAGCGAATTACAGAGAATTTTTATATATTAAGATAAAAATGGTTAAGAAAACATGTCCCAGATGTCACTCTAGACAGACAAAAAAAA
>JADHYC010000036.1 GCA_016782645.1 Fidelibacterota bacterium
CTTTGTCAATATTTAAGAAATATCCTGTCATTTTACTACCGTCAAGAATCGTTCCACGTAAGAATCTGGAAAGAAGTATTCAAATTATCGCATTTTTACGAGGTGAATTTCCTGATATTCTTGGAATTATTACCGGAATTACCGATAAAGATAATAATGAGTTATTAGAGTATTCCAGGATACTTTACAAACTCATAGAAGATAATGACCTTGAAGAGAATATTGTATTTTTAAGCAAGATATTTGAAGAGTTGGATATACCTCATGAAAAGAATCGGGATGTTGTACGAGACCTTTATTTTATTAGCCATCTTGTTCTTGTTTTAAGTACTGATGAGGGATTTGGTTTACCTATACTGGAAGCTGGAGCTGCTCGTATTCCAATTGTATTAACGCAAATTCCGGTATTTAGAGAAATAGCAGGCGATAGCGTTTTATATCTTCCTTTGGATGAAAGTGTAGATTACAATGCAAATAGATTGTCTAAATTTATACTAAACAAGCAATCAAAAAGTGATATTCTATTTAGGAGAGTATTCTGTAAATATAACTGGGATACTCTTTGGGATGATTATTTGAAAAGTATTTTTGCTTAATGGAATAAAAGTGGAGGCGGAGGGAATTGAACCCTCGTCCGAAAAAGAGAACTGAAAAGCCACTACGTGCATAGTTCATTGATGAGTTTCATCTTTCCATCGACAATGAACAAGCTCCGGAAAGATTAGTTTGCTAAAGTTTCGCCCTTCTTCCACAAACAATTAAGAAGAACTAGTCTGTATTAACGACGCTCTAAACCGACCCACAGACAAGATCGGAGTAAAACGGTCGCTTAACTAAGCGTAAGCGACGGTGCCAAAAGTATTGGCATTTAGCGTTATTCAGGTTTTTTATCGTGGCCCTCCTGAAAACCACGACACGCTGCTTGTCAGACCTTCAATCCCGTCGAATCCATTCGCCCCCTCAAAAAGCGTTGTAAATTTAAGGTAATTTATTTAGAAATCAAATTTAACAAACCCGTTTCTGTCCGGCGACTGCCGGACTAAGCGGGTTTGTTATTACTGATAGATGTTGTTATCAATTGATCGGAGATATAAATTCACTGGAAAAAGAATTATAGCTTAGTTACGTGGAGATTTGAAGTGAATTGGGTAATTTTAAACTGTTAATTTATAGTGGTGAATTGATAAAACTTGAATGATGTCTATAAAGGAATATATTTTGAAGCAAAAGAGCCCCATATACTCTATTGTTTATTGACTAATTATCGAGGTGCAAATATGAAAAGTTCTATTAAGAAATGTTGCCTTTTATTTTGGATATTTGTTCTTGTCATCCTTTTCGGAATTGGATTCCAGGTACTTGCTCAACAGCAAGTTGATGAATTTTCATTCATCGTAGCTGCAGATATGCGAGAGTATGCCGGGCCTGAATATCAAACTATAGATTATTTTTTTGGAACTTGTGAAGCAATTCTTGATGTGGGAAAAGGTGATTTTATGGTTAGCTCTGGTGATATTGACCCACCCTGGTTTGTTAGGGAAACTCTATCGAAAGTTTTTGGAGTAGATTATATATGGTATCCTGTAGTTGGAAATCATGACTCAGAAACTAAGAAAGATATGGCATATCTCAGAGAATACAATGCTGGTGGAAACAAACTTCCATATATTGTAAATGTGGGACCGAAAGGTAGTGAAGAAACAATGTATTCTTTTAATTATGGAAACACACATTTTGTGGTTTTAAATCAATATTATGATGGTAATTCAGACATTGGGACTGATGGTGATATAGTAAATTCAACTTATCATTGGTTAGCTCAAGATCTTAAGAATACTAGGAAGAAATACATATTTGTTGCGGGACATGAGCCAGCATATCCATTACCTGATATGGATAGCAATAGGTTGCGACACTATGGTGATTCACTAGACAAATACCCGAAAAATCGAGATCGTTTTTGGAAGTTGTTAAAGGAAAAAGGCGTTTTAGCATATTTTTGCGGACATACACACAATGTTTCTATTAAAAAGATTGAGGGTGTATATCAAATAGATGCAGGTCATTGTAGAGGTATAGCGGATAAAGGTGCACAAAGTTCCTTTGTGAAAATAAATGTTAAAAAAAATGAATGTCAGTATGAAATATATCGGATGGATATCGAAAAACGTATTTATATACAAAGATCTTTTGGTATATTTGAATAGTTGCGGAAAATAAGATATTAATAAACACATAATTTTAATTTATATTATCTCCAGTTTATAATCTTTTAATGCTGTTTAGAGTTAGGTTTTAAGTTGAAAGGAATTTCTTATGGGAAAATTGAGCATATCACCTCAACTCGGTAAGTTAGCTGCAGATACATTGCGCTTGTTATCAGCGGATGGAATTCAGAGAGCGAATTCTGGTCATCCTGGATTGCCTATGGGAATGGCTGATTGTGCATTTGTATTATGGAGTCGTTTTCTCCAATTTAATCCAAAAGACCCTCAATGGGAAAATAGAGATCGTTTTATTCTTTCTGCCGGACATGGTTCAATGCTACTTTATTCTTTACTTCATTTAAGTGGGTACGATGTATCTTTAGAAGATTTAAAATCCTTTCGTCAGTGGGGCAGCCACACGCCTGGTCATCCGGAATATGGATGTTTGCCTGGTGTAGAAGTAACAACAGGACCGCTCGGACAGGGATTTGCTAATGGAGTAGGGATGGCAATTGCGGCAAAAATGACTGCTGCAAGGTTCAATACTGATGGATTTTCTATTTTTGGAACGCACCATGTTTACGCTATTGTTAGTGATGGTGATCTAATGGAAGGTATAAGCGCCGAATCAGCTTCAATAGCCGGGCATCTCCGACTTGGAAATATCATTTACATTTATGATTACAACAATATCACAATAGAAGGTAGCACCAATTTAACTTTTACTGAATCTATTCCAATGCGCTTTAATGCTTATGGCTGGCAAACCATTGAAGTTGATGGACATAATCACGAAGAAATTGCAACTGCCATAGAGAAGGGAATTAAAGAAGATAATAAGCCGACTCTAATTATAGCAAAAACTCATATTGGATATGGTAGTCCCAACAAACAGGATAAAGCAGTTGTTCATGGCTCACCGCTTGGAAACGATGAACTTAAGGAAACGAAACGTTGTTTAGGTTTTTCTGAAGATGATTATTTTTATATACCTAATGAAGTGAAAAAGCTCTTTAATCTGAGGGTAAAAGAACTTGAAGAAGGATATAAATGCTGGCAAAAACAATTTGGAGTTTGGCAAGAAAAAAATCCTGAATTATGGAAACTGTGGAAGACTATTAAGACAAAAAGTGTCCCTGATACTATTGAAAAAGAATTGATAAACATTGTTAAATCTGAACCGGCAGCCACCCGTTCGCTTTCAGGTAAAGTTATGCAAAAGATAGCCGAATTAGTTCCGGGATTCTGTGGCGGTTCAGCAGATTTAGCACCATCTACGAAAACATTTCTGGAATCTTATCCTTCAATCGGACCAGATCAGTTCAAAGGAAGAAACTTCCATTTTGGTATTCGGGAACATGCAATGGGGGGGATCATTAATGGGATAGCATTGTATGATGGCTTTATTCCTTTCGGTTCGACGTTCCTTGTTTTCTCAGACTATATGAGACCGGCTGTGAGATTGGCTGCTTTCATGGGGCTTCATGTAATTTATGTTTTCACACACGATTCTATTTATGTTGGAGAAGATGGGCCTACACATCAACCTGTGGAGCAATTAGCGGCTTTGCGTGCTATCCCTAACTTGACTGTTATTCGTCCTGCTGATGGGTTAGAAGTAGTAATATCCTGGACGTATGCATTAAGAAATAGAAAGGGACCGACAGCATTAGTTTTATCCCGCCAGAAAGTTTTACCTTTAGAAAGATCAAATACCTTTGATCCATTTTTAATTCAAAGGGGAGGATATATAATTTCTTCTGAGAGAGATGGTTTACTGGATCTTGTTCTTGTTGCCAGTGGATCGGAAGTTCAAGTAGCGGTTGAAACCCAAAAGATTCTTGAAAAAGAAGGACTTTCTGTGCGTGTTGTTTCCATGCTATCTATAGAAATATTTAGAATACAGCCAGAGAACTACAAGGCTTCGGTAATTCCTCAAAAGGGTAGCCGCGTTGTGGTAATTGAAGCTGGTGCTTCACAAGGATGGAGTGATATAACAAGTCTACCTCTTTTAACGATCGGGATAGATCATTATGGAGCGTCAGCGCCATATAAAGTATTAGCTGAGAAATATGGGTTCACGGGTGAAAAAGTTGCTGATAAAATTAGAGAGTGGATAAGTAAAAGAGATTAGTGATATATTTTTAAGTAAATAATTGTGCCGTACGGAATATGAAAAAATCATAAAAGGTTGTGTTATTCAGATAATCTTAACCGCGAATGAATGCCAATATACGCTAATTCATAGAAAAATAAATCCATTTTCAATCAAGCGTAGTTAGGTTAATTGGGCTTTGTGTGTTTGGAGAAATAAGAAATGAAGATCTCATTTCAAAATGCTTTGTTTTTTATTGATATAAATATTAGTTTTCGACGTTATTTTTACTGGCGACGTACCCAAGTGGCTAAGGGAGCGGTCTGCAAAATCGTTATTCACCGGTTCGAATCCGGTCGTCGCCTCGCTTTTTAAAGCCGAAGTGGCGGAATTGGTAGACGCAAGGGACTTAAAATCCCTCGCTCGTACTCGGGCGTGCCGGTTCGACCCCGGCCTTCGGCACTCTTAACACCTTGTAATTCAGACAGTTACAAGGTGTTTCTTTTTTAAAATCGCCGTACTCAATTTTCAGATAAGTTTTGAAACTCTGAATATATCAACATTGGATTGTACTAGCAGACTCCCAAATGTTTTTCTCAATGAATGAACATCAGCATGCTCAATGCCAGCCTTTGAATAATACATTTTAATACGTCGAAATACTCTATCCTTTGGAAAATCGAATGGATAAGAATTATTACATGTTTCATTTCTTTTCTTTAATATTTCATATACAATCGAATTCATTGGAACATACCTCTCCTTGTCTCTTTTACCCACAATTTTTAATTTCCTTTCGTCAAAGTTCACAGGTGTATCACTTGAGGACAAAAATGTCCAGGTTCCCGATAAAGTCGAGATATCAGAGAAAATGCACAAAGATAGAATAGCAAGTGTATTCCTGCCCTTGAGCAAACGGGAAGTAAATAATAAAACAATCTTTAGAGATTAGGTTCCATACCAGGTGGGTGCCTTAAAACAATATTTGTATATCTGCAATATCCCTTATAAATTCCAGAAGAGACGGTCCAAACTTTAAATAGATAGTAATTGATGGCACTGATTAAGATAAATACTCCCGTATCAACAAAGAATCAATATAACCGGGTGAAGCAAATTCTTAAACCGATATTCCTTCCTTTCAATAGATATATTACTTATCATGGCTTGGAAAATATAATCAGGGAAGGACCTAACCTAATCGTTGCCAACCATCCCGGTATTGGTCGGGATATCGCCGGTATTGTGACCGCCTATGAGCGACAATTATACTTTTTAGCCGCACACTATCTGTTTGATGAAGAAGTATTTCTGCAAAAACATGTAAAACCGGCACTGGGATCCGTTCTTTATAAATTTCTCTCTCCGGTTGCAAAGCGATTTTCCTGGTATTTGACGGGCAAGATGAAAGAGTTAGATATGATCCCAATCAATAAAGAATATAACGGTAATCTGGCTATCTTCGCCAGTAACATGCGAACCGCTTTTACCCGGGTAAAGGAGTTTTTATTGAATGGCAGAGCCGTTGTCATTTTTCAGATTACTTATAATATTTTGAGAACAATCGGTCAGAAGAAGATCGTGGATAAGGTACCAAGTAAGTATCACTCCTATATTCCCCGCTTTAATCCCACTTACGGAAAAATAGCCTTTGAACTGTATCAGGATAACGGATTATTGATCCCTATTACCCCCATCGGTATTTATGGCGCCGAAGGACTAAATCCTTTCAATAGAATGGTATTAAATATAGGTAAACCGATGGATATTTCCACTTGCCTGGATGCAAATTTAAAACAAGATCCGGTAAGTCTATTCACTGCCCGTCTCGAGCGCAGGGTTGCTGACTTGCTTGTTGAAGCTGGATTGCCCGGCACCAGCAACTGAACAATTCCCTGTTGTCCAGAGACTCTCCTTCGCAGAGAAAATGCACAAAGACAAAATCGGTGGGGGGTTATTCACTCCCTTGAGTAAGAAGGAAATAAAAGTAGTGAAGCCTCATAATTAATTGATCTTTAGAGATTAGTATCCATACTGGGTGGGCGCCGCTTACTCAACAATCTGGTACCACCATCGATAGCAGAGTAAAGTACCGGTACTTTCTATATAGAAAATGATTTCCCAGAAAATTTTTTATATTTTTTTTCAGACCTCTATATAGCGCTTTCCTTGAAATTATAAAAATTATTCATTACACTCTAATTGTTAAATAATCATAAATGCCAGGGAGCATTTTATATGGTTTATATAAGAAAAGGGGTGTAATAGATGCGGGGAGGACAAAATCCTTTTGGTATTGCCAATGGCTGTCAAACCTTCCCGTATTCTCTTTACAAAATTGTTGCGATTAATAGCGGACATATTCCATATAACATGTTGTAAAACTTATTGAAAAATAAAAGTATTATTGATTTTAATTTGAAATATCTTTTAATTTATAAGCGTTGAAATAGCGAGTATATTAAATGGAATCAATCCACTCACTCTATAGTTAGGCGTACCATAATGACAGAAACAGAAATAAAATTGGACGACACAAGAATTCAACTAGAAATGGCAATGTCTAAAGAAAATATTACTAAGATAGATGTTGTGAGGAGTTGTATAAATGCTTTTATATCAAATGCTCGAAGTGTTACATTCACTATGCAAAAAGAATCTGGTTCGTCGGATAAATTTGCTAAATGGTACAAGGGCAGACAAGAAGAGATGAAATCCAATCCTTTGCTTAAATTCTTTAATGAACAAAGAGTTATTTCTATTCATCAACAATCGGTAAGACCAAATCAAAGATTTGTGAATATTACCAAAGTTGAACAAGGTGGTCATTTAGTTGGTACTGGTGGGACAGTTATGACTTACGAGTTTGAGGGTTTTAGTAAAATTGTTCGAGGCGATAGTGGAAATGTTTTTAGATTATGTAAACAATATTATACTTACATGCAACAATTAGTAAATGATTGGTTGAAAGTTATGAAGTGACTCAAAGTTGTGCGCCTAACGAATCTCTCACACATGACGACATAACGATAGCCAAAAATCTTTGATTCGGCGTCTGGATTGAACCCAATAAACATCCTACCATATAGCGGGACAAGTTCAGGCTTCATATGAAACCTTTATTTCTTGGAATAAGAATATTAGAAGACAGCTCTGTTTTTTTACCATATCATAAGATTGACATTTTGTGAAAAACAACAATCTTTATAAAATTAAAGGTTACCCAAGATTTATACAGACGATCTGGTTGTATCTTGTATGAAATAGAAATTTCCATAACCCTAGTTTTAGCTGACTAAGAACAGATCGTGCTTTGTTAGATTCAGGTGGATGCGGTTGGAGATCCTTAAAGGCTATACGAAATCCATATCTATTTAACAGTTGCACAACATCTTTATAACGAAAGTAAAATGGATGAGAGCCGAACCACTTCAAGATGATCCATCGTCCTATAAGATGTTCATGAATCAGACTCAAGAGGTGACCAGCCCAGCTGTGAACATCGACTGCAAGGAATAATACGCCGTTTTTCTTTAAAACATACTGAGTTTCCTTAATAACAAGTTCTGGGTTCATTGTGTGATCAAGAACGTTATCACAAATTATCAGGTTAAATGTTTCTGCACGAAATGGAAGTTGTTCACCTTTTCCACAGATAGTTTTTACTTTGGATCCAACTTGCAGCGATGAAAATTTATGATGATAAAATCCGGCAAGTGAATCTATTCCATACCGGTCTCCAGTGTTAATAAAAAATCCAATACCATTAGGTCCCGAGCCAACCTCAAGAATCCGATTAGAGTCCGTGAGTGTCAAGAAAGGGGAGAGGAGATTACAAACTCTCTTAGAATGAATGGACCTATCAAAGATAATGTCTTTCTCATAGCCGCAGATTTGCAGGGCTTTCTGTTGCTGATAAGTACGTTGGTACTGTTGTGCTATTAGCCAGCGTTTTTCTGAGATACCTCGTATCATATACTATATATTTTTCCTGTTGTGTCTATTCTGTCTTAGGCATGAATGTCCATTTAATAAACCAGAAACTACTGTCGGGATCTTTATCTAAACATACGATACCACTATTCTGGAACTTAATCACAGGCTTTTCAACGAACCCAGTTACCAGGTGTGAAGTAAGTTTTTCCATAAAAGGTAGATGACCTACAAGCATTAGATTGATTTTACTATTTAAGGTATCAGCAAACACTTTAACATCATCCAAAGGATTTTTTCCACTGCTTTCCTGAATTCCTCTTTTGGGCTTTAATGCGGATGCAAATATTTCAGCAGTCTGTCGAGCCCTTTTCTTTCCGCTATGTTTAATTATTGATATATGAATTCCATATTCCTTTGCAATATTTGCGATACATTTTGTGTCTGATATCCCTTTTTCCGAAAGACCCCTTTCAGGGTCTTTATCTTTTGGTAAGCTCTTACCATGTTGGACGAGAAAAAGTGCCATATTTCTTCTCCATCTAATTATCCTACGTTGCTTATTCAATAATACAAAACAAGATAGTAAAATTCAAGATATATAAAACTGGAGTTCCCTTGAAAATTGAATATTTTTTGTAATCCACAATCAGCAGTGCCTAATCTCAAAGATTGGATTTATGTATTGTTATCACTATATTTTGAAAAATAAATAAAGGGATTAATTGATATGAATTTTTTGAGAATTATATTTACAGGGATTTGGTAATAAGAATTTTTCCGTTTTCGGTAATTGTGATTTTAATCACCACATTTTAATGTGAAATTATTTATTGATTATTAAATTTTGATATGTAATTAATGAAAAATTCATGTTCAAGAAAAATAAATTAGAATAACAAATAAGGAAAAATTTATGAGGCAGATCAGAGCATTTTTGATTTTTTCAACAATTATTAGTACAGTTTTATTTGCTCAGGAAAAGTTTAAGTTAGATTCGCCTTTCGATACATTACAGGTAGATAAAGATACTATTGTAATAGAAAAAAGTGAGAAGTTAGCCGTTGCTATTTTGAAGCTTGATGGAAATAATATTACTGAAGCGGAGACAAAAGCACTTTCTGATAGACTTCGAATTGAGGTATTCAATGCTGGTGTATATGAAGTTATGGAACGGGAAAAGATGAACAGAATTCTTGATGAAATGCAGTTTCAGTTATCTGACTGTACAAGTGATGAATGTGCTATCGAAATTGGTAGACTGATTGGTGTAAATAAGATGATCGCAGGTTCTATCAGTAAAGTTGGTGAGTTTTACACTGTTAGTATCAGGTTGATAGATGTTGAAACCGGGAAAATAGAAGCTACAGCTACTGAGGATATTGAGGGTACATTAGGTATAATTTTGACAAAGGCTATACCATCTATTGCGTATCAGATTTCCGGTTTAGGTAAACTAGAGACTATACCTGTTATATCTAAGACTGCATTGAATATAAGCACTGATCCTATAGGGGTACACATCTACATCGATGGTTTATATAAAGGTGAATCACCTCTGGAGATTGAAGTTGAACCTGGATACAAACATAGATTGAAAGCAGTTGCAGAGTTTTACGAAACATGGGAAAAAGTATATGAACTTCAAAAAGATCAAATACTGGATATAGCAATAGCGCTTTCAAAAAAGCCTATTGAAAAAAAAGAAAAGAGCAGAGAGCGAAGGTCATATAGGCAAGGTTTTAGGGTGCGTTATGTTCAAACTGGACAGGATAAAAAAATCAATGGTCATATTCAATTAATTAATAATAATCTTTATGAACCTACAAAACTTTTTAAAGAAGAGATGAGCGAATCAAATGTATCATTCCCATCTATTAATTCGTTTTATGGTATTGAAATTTACAATACTCGGCAGGTGGCTGATAATATATCATTTGATTTTGGCTTAGGATTTTTTAGAGCTGATTTAGGGTCGTGGATTAAAAAAAATCTGGATCTTGGAGATATTGGTGATTTGATTGATGAAGATGAAAATTATTCATTAGTAACTTGGAGCCCACAATTGACTCTAAATCTTCGACTTGCTCCAATAAGATATCCATTATTTTATCCGTATTTTAATATAGGGTTTGGTTACAATTTGCTTTTTATGACTGCTTACGAAGATGAAAAATCCTTAGGCGGTCCAATCTATCACTCTTGGGGACTTATATATGGAATAGGTTTTGAAATTAGATTTCTAAAGCCTGTCGGGGTTGCTATCGAATGGAATCGAAGAAAAATGAATATGGTGCTTATGGATATAGATAAAGTTACTGATAATTTTAAAGAATATGAATTAGATGAAATTGATATGACTGGCAATAATATCGGAGTTTCACTTAACCTTTATTACTGATTGATTTTACAAATGATCTGGATTATCGGCTAAATATTTTAGAAACGCCAATTATTATTGTAATAAATCTGAATAAATAGCATAATATTAGAAAAATACTTTCTCTAGATCCTTATTATGCTTAAATGTCATTTTTTTGAAATTAAATTTTTACCTGCAGTCTAACCATTAGCAGATTGTAGGATAAATGTTTTAAATTAGTAATCGATGAATGTGAATTTAATTATAATGAGAGTAAATCTATGAAAAGAAAAAGACTTATAGATGGTATTATCGCTTTTATAGCGTTACTATTCTTTGGTTGTTCACTAGTTGTTCATAAACCTGACCTATACCATGATGATTATGGACCTTCTCATTATGTAAAAAGGGATAAAGCAATAGAAGAATTTCGTGCACAAGTTGATGAGTGGATTAATATCCCTGATTTTAGACCCGCAAATATCGGTATTTATATTGAAAATCCGGAAACAAGAGAGGTTATATATTCCAGAAATCCACATAAACTTTTTATGCCTGCAAGTAATATGAAATTATTTACAACTGCTTCTGCAATTGCACTTTTAGGACCGGATTACACATATAAAACCGATCTCTATATTGATGGTGAAATCCAGGATAGCGTTCTTAAAGGTAATCTGATTATTCATGGTTCGGGCGATCCAACTATATCTGGTAGATATAATGACGGTGATGCATTAGAAGTGTTTAAGAAGTGGGGGGAAGTTTTAAAAGAAAAGGGAATAAGATTAATTAATGGAACAATTATCGGCGATGACAATATTTTTAATGATGTTGGATTAGGTTACAGTTGGGCATGGGATGATGAAAGTTATTACTATGCCGCTCAAATTAGTGGATTATCTTTTAACGATAATTGTATAGACCTTTTCTTTGTGCCATCGAAAACTGTTGGTGAAAATGCCACAATATTTACATATCCCAAAACTAATTATATAGAAATCACAAATGATCTTGAAACAGTTCCAGCTGATTCTCAAAAATTAATAGATTTTCACCGTTTCCCAGGTACGAACAAAATACATATATTTGGTACAATTCCAATTGACTCTGACACAATAAAAGATTGGGCTACAGTAGAAAATCCAACACTTTTTACTTTAACTGTATTTAAAGAATATTTAGAGAGTATCGGTGTAAGTATCAATAATATCAGCGACATAGACGATTTAATTATTGAGAATCCGCCTTACGACAAGTTAGAACTTATCACAGTTTATGAATCGGTTCCTATGTCAGAAATCATAAATACAATTAACAAAAAAAGTCAAAATTTCTATGCAGAACAGGTTCAAAAAACATTGGGAGTTGAGCTAAAAGGAAAAGGTGACTGGAAGTCTGGAATTAGTGTAGAAAAAAGTTGGTTTAGTAAAATTGGGATAAACACTAACGGTATTTTTATAGTAGATGGTTCAGGGTTATCAAGGCATAATATGGTTACTCCGTTTCAAGTTGCAACTGTATTGAGAACGATGAAGTATCATTCTAGTTGGGAGGTATTTTTTAATTCACTGCCTATTGGTGGAGTTGATGGAACTTTAGAAAAGCGATTGAAAGGTTCAAATGCCGTTGGTCATGTGTTTGCAAAAACCGGCTATATTGGACATGTTCGTTCACTTTCCGGTTATGTCAATGCAAAATATGGGAAGGAGTACATTTTTTCAATCATGGTGAATCACTACCCTACTTCTACAAGTGAAGTAAATGAAATGCAGGATGCGATAGTGACTTTACTGTATAACCTGGATTATTGGTCCGCGAATAAAAGCTTATTTAACCGCTAATAAACGCAAATGGACACTAATTAAAAAAAGATAACTAAGAATGTAAGATTTATTCGCTTAGTATTTGTAAAATTTGTAAAAATAAGAATATGAGGGAAGAAAAGATGATAGAACAAAAAGACATTCAAAATCCTGACAACTATAGAGATGGAGATTATGCGAAATTTGAGATGAAACTCTTTTCAACTAATACAAAGAAATCGGAGTTAGAAGAGATTTGTATGATTCTTGCCCATATTCCTGATAAAAGGGCACAGGACTTGTTAAAAAAATTCAAGAATTCAGAGCAGGCTGACGAAGTAGAACGGCTGGATATCGCTGCAGAAGAAGGACAGTTTCATTATCTTTCTCCAGCAAATGAACAGGAAGAAAGAGATTATCTCGCTCTCAAAGTTTTACAGGAGATAGAGGATCAAATAATTGAACTAGAGGTTGAGTATGACAACTTAAAGTTAAATTTAGAAAAGAAGGAAATTGAGCAGGAAGCCATAAAAGAGCTTGTGAAGAATGGAGAAATAGATAAGGATGAAGAATTAGGTTTCCATGACTATAAAATTATGCTTGAGTCACAAATGGAAGATTTAGAAAAACAAATCTTTTTAAAAGAAAAAATATTTGAGCAAATAAAAAAATCTATTAAAACCAAAAAATATAAAGATGTTGATTCTATATGTATGCGGAATATCCATTTTTAGATTTTGGTCAGGTAACTGTTAGAAATATATCAATTCTTAAATGACTTTCGAATCTGAAAATTTACTTCAAAAAATTAAAGAAGCACCCGTTGATCCGGGATGCTACATTTATAAAAATTCTGATGGTAAAATCATCTATATTGGAAAAGCAAAAAACATCCGGAATAGAATTAAATCATATTTTCTAAAGGGACATTCCAAAGATACGAAGACTAAAGTTCTTGTTACAAATATAGCTGATGTAGAATTCATTGTTACTCACTCAGAAGTCGAAGCTCTGATACTTGAAAACACACTGATAAAGAAACATAAACCTAAATATAATATTAGCTTGCGTGATGATAAAACTTTTCCTTATGTTCGAATTACTAATGAACCATTTCCACAAGTTTATGTAACAAGAAAATTAATTAAAGATGATTCGCTTTATTTCGGGCCATACACTGATGCTAAATCATTAAAAGAAACAATAAGAATTATTAAAACCCTTTTCACTGTACGAAGCTGTAAATATAAGTTATCTGAGGAAACCATTAAGAAAGGCAAAATAAAACTTTGTATGGATTATCATATAAAAAAATGTGAGGGTCCTTGTAGAGGTTTGGTTTCTGCTGATGATTATGAGAAGATGATCAGTAAGGTGATAGCGTTTTTAAGAGGTAAAACTTCAGAGGTTATTGAATTCTTTAACGAGAAAATGGAAAAAGCATCAAAAGGTCTGGAATTTGAAAATGCAGCCATATTCAGAGATCACATAAATATTCTACAAAATTATTCAAGACGTCAGTCAGTTGAATTAAATGATTTTATTGATAGGGATTTTATCAATATTATTATTGAAAGTGGAGATGGATGTGCTGTTGTTTTTAGAGTTAGACAGGGAAAACTTATAGGTAGAGATTCTTTTTTTCTTGATGGTGTTACAAATTATGAGACCCCGGAGATTATGAGGAACTTCTTGCAGCAATATTACAGTAAAGCGAAATTTGTTCCCCTTGAGATTTTGGTCAATGTTGTTCCTGAAGAAGAATCAGTATTAAAGAAATGGCTTACCGAAACCCGTTCGGGAAAAGTTACAATATGTCGTCCGGAAAGAGGAGAAAAAGTACGACTTTTGAAGATGGCTGAGAAAAATGCCCGAATACAGCTACAAGAATACTTGTTGAAAAAGAGTGCAAAACCCGATTACATACCAAAATCGCTTAAAAAATTGCAAGAGGATCTTTCTCTACCTAAATTACCCCATCGGATTGAAGCATTTGATATATCAAATATCAGTGGCAAGTTTGCTGTTGCATCTCTCGTAACTTTTATTAATGCAAAACCTAGAAAAAGTGAATACAGAAGATTTAAAATAAAAACTGTTAAATGTATAGATGATTTTGCCATGATGGCTGAGGTGATAAAAAGGCGTTATACCCGTTTAATTAAAGAGAAGAAAAATTTCCCTGACCTTATACTTATAGATGGTGGAAAAGGTCAACTATCTTCGGTAAAATTTGTAATGAGCAGCCTACAGCTCGATGATATATCAGTTGTTGGTCTGGCTAAAAGGTTGGAGGAGTTGTATCTTCCAGATAGTAATGAACCTATTCTTTTACCTCGTGATAGCACTGCTCTGATATTATTGAGAAGAATTCGGGATGAAGCGCATCGTTTTGCAATTGCTTATCATAGGAAATTGCGTAAAAGAGGTGGAATAACTTCAAGACTTGATGATATTCCCGGTTTGGGAAAAAGTAAGAAACAGGAATTGTGGAAATATTTTAAAACTATATCTAGAATGGGTTCGGCATCTGTTGAAGACCTTTGTGAAGTAAATGGAATCGGAAAAAAATTATCTCACACAATCTGGGAGTATTTACACTCATGATAAGTATTTCAGTTTCAACAATTACAAATCTAATTCGGCTTTTTGTATTAGACAGTTGCAGTAATTGGTTTTTTACAAATGGGAAATTTTTTATAAACTCGTATTTTTTATGATCGTTGATAAATTAGGAGATAGAATGGAAATATCTGGCATTGATGTTAAAGATTTAGTAGAAAAATACGGCACCCCTTTATATGTCTATGATTTTCAGCGTATGAAAGATAATGCAGAGAGACTGAAGACTGCATTTAAATCGGATACCATTTCAGTTGATATTTATTATGCAATGAAAGCTAATTGTCATCCGGCTATTGTAAAATTATTTTGGGAAAATGGTTTCGGCACTGACTGCGTAAGCCCCGGTGAACTTGAAGTTGCATTAAAAGTAGGTGTAAACCCTGAGAATATCTTATATACAGGGAATTATGAAAGTTTAAAGGATTTAAGTGCAGCTTTTAAAGCAAGAGTTATAATTAATTTAGATGATATAGCTTCATTGGATAGACTTTTGAAAGTTGGAAAACCTGAAAGAATTAGCTACCGGATTAATCCCGGAAAGGGAAGAGGTAAATATAAGGAAATAACTACAGGTGGTAATAAAGCAAAATTCGGTGTACCTCACGAAAAGTCTATTGTTGCATACGAAAATGCCTTAAAAGCCGGAATCAGGAGATTTGGTGCTCATGTAATGACCGGTTCGGGAGTTTTGGACGAAGATCATTTTCCGAGAATGCTTAATAATTTTCTAGATATATTGGGAAATATTAGGCACAAACTTGGTATAACCTTTGAATTTATTGATATGGGTGGTGGATTCGGAATTCCATATTTTGAAGATGGTGAAGCACTTGATATCCATATTGTTGGTAGAGAAGTCTTAAGAGTTTTTAAGAAGAAAGTAAAAGAATTAGATTTGGGAAATCCCACTTTAGCGATAGAACCTGGTCGTTATCTTGTTGGAGATGCAGGTTATCTGGTTTCTCGTGTTTTAGGTATAAAAGAAAGCTATAGGAAATTTGCCGGAGTAGATGCGGGATTTAACACATTAATTCGTCCTGCTTTGTATAATGCTCAGCATCCAATTGTAATTCCAGGTAAAGAAAATGTCGAGAAAAAGATATCTATCAATATTTGTGGGCAGATATGTGAGAATACAGATATATTTGCGATTGATAGAATGTTACCTCCACTTGAAGAGGGTGATTTAATAGTATTTACGCAGGCAGGTGCTTATGGTAGTGTAATGTCAATGCCGTATAATTTGCGTCTCCGTCCGGCTGAAATTGCTGTTATTAATGGAAAGGATGTCGAAATTACTCGTCGAGAGACAATGAGTGATTATTTTAATAGGATTAATCTTTGAACTTAAGTAACAAGAATAGACGTTATTTTACACTAATTATTTGCATAATCCCTCAATCTTAGGGAGATCACGATTCATCAGGAAGAGATGGGGGTTATGGAGAAATGGAGTATTGGAATACAGGAATATTGTGTCAAAATCATGCCATTCTTAGAGGAGGAAATTATTCATTCTTCCACTACTCCAATTCTCCAATATTTTATGTTAATTTATTTATATAGTATCTGAGGCATTACCTATTTGCTCTGAGATAGTTTTGAATAATTGAATACGTTAATATATGGAACAGAATTGTTTTTATAATCAAGATATATACAAAAATATATTAGCGCTCTTTGTTTGCCTGTCCAGCAGCGGCCGGACGCAGACAGGTGTCTTGGCGGTTAATATTAGAAAAGGAGAATAGATGAGCAAAATTGAAGAGCCAGTTGTAGATCTTGAGTTAGCAATACAGCACGGACTAAATGAAGAGGAGTGGGGAAAAATAATAAAGATTCTCGGTAGAACACCTAATTACACAGAACTTGGTGTCTTTTCAGTTATGTGGAGTGAGCACTGCAGTTATAAAAATTCTATTGCAATGCTTAAAACACTTCCAATGTCAGGGAAAAGACTACTCGTAAAAGCAGGTGAGGAAAATGCCGGCTTAGTTGATATTGGAGATGGTTTGGCTATTGCATTTAAAATTGAAAGCCACAATCATCCATCGGCTCTTGAGCCCTTTCAGGGAGCAGCGACTGGAGTGGGTGGTATCCTTAGAGATATTTTCACAATGGGTGCCAGACCTATAGCATCTTTGGATTCTCTACGTTTTGGTCCGCTCGACAATCCCCGAAATCGTTATTTGTTTGATCAAGTAGTACAGGGAATAGCTCATTATGGAAATTGTATGGGAGTACCGACAGTTGCCGGAGATGTGTATTTTGAAGATTGTTATTCAGGTAATCCTTTAGTAAATGTCATGACTATAGGAATTGTTAACCATGATCGGGTGAAGAGTGCAACTTCAAAAGGAGAAGGTAATACAGTAATGATAGTTGGTTCTTCGACTGGCAGAGATGGTATTCATGGAGCAACATTTGCCTCTGTGGAACTTGATGAAGAATCTGAAAGTAAACGCTCTTCAGTCCAGGTTGGGGATCCATTTACTGAAAAATTATTACTTGAAGCAACACTTGAAGTGGCAAGGAAGAACTATGTTATAGGTATACAGGATATGGGAGCTGCTGGTATTACATGTTGTACTTCAGAAATGTCAGCGAGGGGTGGTTTCGGAATGATTTTAGATTTAAGTGCTGTACCACTTAGAGAACCAAATATGTTACCTTATGAAATTATGCTTTCTGAATCCCAGGAGAGAATGTTAGTCGTAGTAAGAAGGGGCTTTGAAGAAGAAGTAAAGACAATATTTAAGAAATGGGATTTGAATTGTGTTGAATTCGGAAAAGTGACAGATATTAAAGATCTTCAATTATATATGTATGGCAAAAAGGTGGGGACGATACCTGCCTGGGATCTTGTGCTTGGAGGAGGTGCTCCTGTTTATGAAAGAGAAACGATTGAACCTGAATATTTTAAAGAAGTTAGAAGTGTAGACCTTAAGAATTTGCCTGAACCAAAGGATTATAACGATGTATTATTAAAACTACTTTCATCACATAATATAGCTGATAAATCCTGGATATACCGGCAATATGATTATAGTGTTAGAACAAGTACGACTATTCCACCCGGGAGTTCTTCAGCTGTTATTAGAATCAAGGGCACAAATAAAGCAATTGCTACTAAAACTGATGGAAATGGAAGATATACATATCTGAATCCATATAGAGGGGGAGCAATTGCAGTGGCTGAATCTGCGAGAAATGTGGTATGTTCTGGAGCAAAACCTATAGCGATAACTAACTGCCTCAATTTTGGTAATCCCTACGATCCTGAGATATATTACCAGTTTAAGAATGCGGTTCTCGGAATGAGAGATGCTTGTTATGCCTTTAATACGCCTGTTACAGGTGGTAATGTAAGCTTTTATAACGAATCGCCATCCGGTGCAATTTTTCCAACCCCTGTTGTAGGAATGGTTGGTTTGATCAATGACATTTCACATATCACAACTTCCTGGTTTAAGAATGAGGGTGATTTTATTATGATGCTTGGGACAATAAAGGGAGAGTTGGGTGGAAGTGAGTACCTTAAGGTGATCCATAACCTTGTAGCAGGTAATGCGCCTACGATTGATTTGCCATTTGAAAAGCGAGTTCATAATGCCTGTCTTGAAGCGATTCGCAGGAAAGTCGCTAATTCTGCTACGGATATTTCTGATGGAGGACTTGCAGTAGCAATTGCTGAAGCATGTATATCAAATCCTGATAAGTCTATCGGAGCGTCTGTGTATATTTCAAGGAAACTTAGAAATGACGTACTATTTTTTGGAGAAAGTCAGTCTGTGATTATTTTAACAATCAATGAAAACAGGCTGCTTGAAATGGAAAGAATTGCAGCGAAAAATATTATTCCATGTGTAACTATCGGAAGAGTTAAAGATAATGGACGTTTGAGAATGAATGGTGTTATCGATGTTTCTTTGGAGGAAATTAAAAACGTGTATACAAATGGAATTCCGGATGCTATGAAGATGACAAGTTAGTATAATCGAACAGATATCTAATTACTTAGAAGAGTATTAATGAATAATGATTTAAAGCAAATTTTACCGGAAATTATCAATATAAGAAGAACGATACACGAAAACCCGGAATTATCTTACAGCGAGTACAAAACTACTGAATTAATTAAAAATACATTGACTAAGTGGGGATTGGAATTTCATTCTTTTAAGAATCTGGGGACAGGTGGGTATTGCGATATTGGGAATGGACATATTTTAGCATTTCGATCGGATATTGACGCACTGCCTATTAATGAAAATCCCTGTCATGAATTTTGTTCGAAAAATTCCGGAATTATGCACGCCTGCGGTCATGATTATCATACAGCGATTGGTCTGGGACTTTTAAAATATTTTGTCAATCATCAGAGCGAATTAAATAGAAAATTAAGAGTAATATTTCAACCGGCGGAAGAAGCAGACCCTGGAGGCGCTAAAATTGTTGCTGAAGAAAAAATCTGGGATAATGTAAAGGGAATTTTTACGGTTCATGTAGATTCTGAACTTGATATTGGTAAAATCTCTGTTATTAATGGCACATCCTCGGCATCTTCAACGGTAATTAATGTTGAGCTGAATGGTCCCGGAGGACACACATCCAGACCACATGAGACAGTAGACTTAATTCATGTAACATCAGAATTCACTATTCAAGTTCTTAAATGTCTTAGAGAGTACATCGATCCAAGAGATTCCTTTGTTCTTGCCTTTGGACAAATACATGGTGGTGATTATCATAATGTTATACCGCAAACAGTCACGCTTCGAGGGACATTGAGAACTTTCAATAATTCGATTTTGGAGAAAGCACTTAAACTTATCAAGCACTTTGCTACCTGTTTTTCAAAAACCTATGGTCTTATTATTGATATAAAATTTCCTAATACTACTCCCGGAGTGGTTAATGATAATAAAATATATCAGAGTTTTGTCGAATATATGAGCAAGGTGAAGAATGAATCCGACCTTGTCATTCTTCAAAAGCCGTCAATGGGAGCAGATGATTTTTCTTTTTATCTCAACAAAGTGCCAGGACTATATTTACATATTGGAGGTGGGGGAACTGGTGTCGCACACAGTGGAGATTTTAACTTAAATGAGAATTTGCTTGAACCGGCATTAAATCACCTGGTTGGTTTTTTTCGTATTATCTAAAAAGATAATTCAACCTCTGAAATTTATTTCTCCCGATAATAGTTTTGGATAAGTCACATATTTGTAATACTACGAATCGTTTTATATAAAGGACGGACTCGAGTATATATCTTACAATAAACTTTTTTGTACAGATTATCGTAGATTTCGTGAGTTTTTATGTTAGGCTCGAATATATCTCCGGGGTGAGTCATCTCAACTACAGCGGTTTTGAAATTTGGATGCAGACCAACACCTACTGCAGCGTCAATTGCAGCTCCCAGACCGGATGCCTCATATACATGTGGGCGTACTGTAGGAAGCCCAAAAATGTTAGCAGTAAGTTGCATTGCCGCATTGCTCTGGCTTCCGCCTCCAGCTACACGTAATTCAATAATCGGAATACCACTTCGTTTTGCTGTACGCTCTGCTCCTTCACGTAGAGCATAAGCCAAACCTTCAAGGATAGCACGATAAATATGAGCGCGAGTATGTACGTCACTAAACCCGATAATAGTTCCCTTTGCCTCCGGTCCAGGATGCTTTAAGCCAGGAGACCAATAGGGTTGTAGAATTAATCCCTGTGAGCCTGGTGGAACAGCATTTACAAGATCATCGAATAGTTCTTCAGGTTTAATGCCGCGCTGCTCTGCAATACGCTGTTCATACAATCCGAATTCCTGATTGAACCAGCTGACCATCCAATAGCCGCGATAGATTTGCATCTCTAAACTATAAGCATTGGGGATAGCAGCCGGGTAAGGCGGTATGAGTGGAATAACCTCGATGTAACGTTTATGAGTAGTATTTATAGTAGCGGCAGTGCCGTAACTCAAACAACCAATGTGTGGTTCAAGACAACCTGCACCGATTACTTCACAGGCTTTATCAGCTGCTGCTGCAATTAGTGGAAGTCCCGCTGGAATTCCTGTCGCCTCAGATGCTCGAGTAGTTATCTCTCCTAATACATTACCGGGTGGAATTAAATCAGGTAATAAAGATGGATCCATAGGTAATACTTTCCACTTCCAATCACTCCTTTTAGCCCATTTTTGGGCTTTGTAATCAAATGGTACATATCCAACCTGACAACCAACAGAATCAACAAAACGACCAATAAGCTGATAGGTTAAATATCCTGATAGAAACAGATATTTGTGTGTTTTTTCCCAGATTTCACGCTGGCGGATGCGAATCCAATTAGCTTCAGCCTCAGCCTGGAAGTACGCCACCGTCCCGGAAGCATGGGCTAACTTAAAGAGTAATCCCCAGAGACCACCAACGGGTGGCAAGCCCTCGGTGCGGCGTTGATCGAGCCATACAATAGCTGGGCGTAATGGTTTACCACTTTTATCAACATTGATTACAGTGGCTCGCTGTGTTGTTAAAGCAACTGCTGCTATGCTATCTTTAGATACTACTTTCTGAGCAAATAAACCATGACAGGCTTGACAAACTGCATCCCAGAATACGTGTGGGTACTGTTCGGCTAATCCCGGTTCATTTGAGAAATATGACTCGATCGGGATTTGCTGCTTTGCAAGGAGATTACCACGAGGGTCAAATAGTAATGCACGTACACTTTGTGTACCATTATCAATGGCTAAAATATTTTCAGGGGTCATCTTGTAATCTCCATTTTAAATGTGAAAGTAATTATTTAGATACTTTCGCAGCAGGCTAAATTTGAAGAGCCTTTTCTAATTATATACATGACAAGCAATCTCTATTTTCTATTGTCTGGGAATAGTATCCAAATAGGTATCAAGTGGATTATTAATTGAAGTGTTATGGGAAATTATCCAATCTATGGTCGGCTGATGGTAATTCAAGGATGTATAATATGGATCAGGATCGTATGTTTTGAATTTACTATCAGGCTGGATATATAAGTAATCAGTTGTCAATACACTGTAGGTTGTATCATCATATATGGGGGTACTATCAGATAAGAAATATCCACTAATGGTTGTCATTCCGCCAACAACTAAATTATCTGTACAATCTATTAATTGAGCACCTGTTAATTCTAATTCTATGATATCATTACTAAAAGGTAAAACTCCAATGATTGTTCCTTTTGTGATATCTCCTGCCGAGATAGATTGACGAATTCCACCGCGATTGGTTAGGGAAATGTCTGCTTTGGGATAAGAGAACAACCATGAGTCTGTCACCATATTATACATAGCGTCTGAATTTTGACTAATTTCTTCCTCTACATAGCCAATGACTTGTGAGAGTTCAGCGTCCGCTTGATTCTGCCAATAAGTGACTATAGATTGAATTTCAGGGTTCGGTGTTCCACCCTGATTTTCGTGAAGTTCTTGCTTTATGCTCACAACTGTGTCTGCAATGCTATCAAATAAAATTTCAACTTTGGCATAATTTCTCATATACGAGCCAGCTTCAATGATAGAAACGCCGCTAATTTTTTCATTTACCAACTCATGACAGTGACCTCCACCAATGAGAGTAATTCCCAGATTAGCTGCTGTTTCTGCCAATTCATGCATATCAGAGAAGCAAATATGTCCGATTACAATCAGTAATTCTGCGCCGTTTTCTTTTACCTGCGGCACAATTTCTTCCAATGCCTCATCATAAGAAATAAAATCAAAATTTTTGACATAGTCAGGGAAGGCACTATAACGTGTACTTGTTGTTGTCAATCCTATTATGCCAACTTTAACGTCATTTATCTTTTCTATAATATATGGAATTGCAATATCAGCAATTTCACCAGTTTCTTTTTCTCTAATATTAGCTGATAAAAATGGAAAGTTTGAATTTGTAATTCTCTCTTTTAATCCTTCGATTTTAAAATCAAATTCGTGGTTGCCGATAGCTGCAGCTCTATAATTCATAGCATTCATCACCTCAGCCATTGATTGACCCTTAAACCATGTTGAAATTGCCGGTCCCGTCCACATATCGCCACCGCTTAGAATTAAGAATAGACTATCCTCGGTATACTTTTCTACATTACGCCAAATTCCCATAAGTTTTGCAGCACCATTGGTAGTTTCAGATTCTTCCAACCAACCGTGTTCATCATTTGTATATAAAATAACAATACGACGAACGGTCTCTTTGTCATTAATTGATCTTGAAATATCTTTTTTACAGGATAGAAAGAAAAAAATCAGGATAAAATTAATAAGTATGAACAGTCTAAAATTATTCATTTCTGTCTTCTTCATTTTTTACCTTTGATAAGTATTAAATTTTATATTAATAACAAAATTGTTTATTTCAAAATAATGTTCATATTGAAAATAAATGTTTACCATTGCTTATCGTTTAAGTTAAAACAAGGAAACATAAATCCACAATTCAATTATCTCTTTCAAATTAGCTGGTATTCAGAAGGGGAATTAGTTCTATTCATCCAAAATATTTTAATATTTACGCAATCTGGAAATATATTTCCTCATTTCCTTTACTACAACTTCACTATGAGTAATGGTGTTTGTTTCTAAATCCAGATAACTACTATATTTAATTTTAGATACCATTTTTTTCATATTTTCTGGCTCATGTATTTCATCTCTAGATGCCCCAACAATTAAAGTTGGAACCTCGATCTCATTAAGTGAATCCCAAACTTCATATTTTGACAAAGAAATCATAGCCTTTTTCAGTTTCCATGGATCAGCAGAATCCAGTGCATTACAATATTTTTTATATTGAGCATAGTCGCTTTCAACATCCAACCGGAAATTCTTTAAATACCATTTAATAACGGGTTTAAAGATGAGGTATAAACGCGGAGGAAAAATTCGTACAATTCCCATCCAAAAATCAGGTACACGGAAAACAGCATTAGGGGCAATAAGGATAAGACAGAGAGGAGCCTTTTCAAGAAAGCGACAGCAATCAAGAATGGCGGTTGCCCCAAGAGAACTTCCAAATAGAATGTAGTTTTGGCTCTTTAAATTAAAATGAGATGCTATGGATACAATGTCCTGCCCGAAGGATTTTACACTATAATTAACTTTCCCGGTTGTATAAGATGATATTTTCTCTCTCGTTTCGACATAATATACAGGAAAATCTTCAGTCATTTCAAGAAGAGCCTTTTTCCAACCTGATATCATTGAAATCCATCCGGGAATAAAAACAACAGTAGGATTGTTATTTTTCTCCTTAGGAGTAAATTTGGTTACTCGTAAAGAAACATTATGGGAAACGGCAATCATTTCCTCCTTAAATTCACACCCAGGGCTACAATATTCAGAAGGATTATCCATTTTCAACTTTTGATTTAAGTATTCTTCTTAACTGTTCATGCGTGTGTACCATTTTCGGTTTTGCTTATAAATGTTTTTAAATTCTTGAAAAAGCTTATCATACAGTTTACGCGTATCACGGTTAGGATAAAAACTTCTATTGATTTTGATATACTTTGAAATTTCATGGTAATCGTTTATATATCCTAAAGTCATACTTGCAAGTAAAGCCACTCCTCTTGCGGAAGCTTGTTGAGGATCATCAACCCGATGAATAGTTCTGTTAATCACATCCGCCATAATCTGGCACCATATATCACTTTTTGCTCCTCCGCCCACTATATTCAGCTCCGTTACTTTGGAATAAAGTTTTTCCAGACTTTCCATAGCCCAACGGGTGTTGAATGCAATTCCTTCTAATACGGCACGAGTTAGATGTTCACGTGAATGATTCAAGCCGAGATTAAACAATCCCCCGCGTACAGAGCTATCATTAAGTGGACACCGTTCTCCAAACATCCAGGGAGTGAATATTAATCCTTCTGCACCGGGTTTTACCTCTTCGGCTAATTGATCAAGCACCTGATAAATTTTATTGAAATGTCTCTCTTTTTTTAACTGTTCTTCGTGATAAAGAACTTTATTCTTTAGCCATTCAAGGCAGATCCCGGCAGTTTCTTGAGTCGCAATTCCAAGGTAGTACTTTTGTGGATAGGCGCTTCCGATACACCCACAATAAGTAATTATATTTATTTTGCGTTTTGTAAAATGACCTGCAACACCACCGCTGGTGCCTATTCTAATGTGTAGTTTTCCATCTTCCAGAGCACCAGAACCCAGGGCAGCGGCAGTAATATCTCCAGCTCCATTGATAACAGGTGTCCCTGGAAAAAGTCCCGTTTCTTTTGCCGCTTCTTTTGTTATATTACCGATAATTGCTCCACTTTCTCTCACTTCAGGTAATTGGTCTACGCCAATTCCAGCCAATTTGCACAATTTCGGATGCCATTGATTACGGTTTCGTCGAGTGTCCAGTAGCCACCATACAACAGCCAGATCAGTTGATTTTACCATATTTCCTGTAAGATTATATGTGACAAAATCTTTCGCACCGAGATATTTATATGTTTTCAAAAATATTTCAGACTTGTTTTCCTGTAGCCATAAAATCTTCCCGATTATATCCTTTCCTGCATGACCAGGAGCTCCCCCAGTGATACATAAAAACTTCAAAAGGCGAAATATATTGTAGCCTTCAATTCGCGGCGGAGTCCATATTTTCCTACGCATAATTTTAGCAGCACGTGAATCCAGCCAGGTCATTGCTCGCATAAGCGGCTTGCCTTCTTTTGAAATTGGAACAAGACCTTGCATTTGAGATGAAAATGTTATTCCTACAATATCTTCAAGCTTAACTCCTGTCTTTTTCAGAACTGAGCGGGTCGTATCACAAACAGCATTCCACCAATCAAGGGGATCCTGTTCTGCAAATCCGGGATGAGGATGGTACAAAGGATAATCCCTTTTTGAAGAATCTATTATTTTACCATGAACAGTGATTAAAACAGCCTTATCAGCGCTTGTTCCCATGTCATGGGCTATGATGTATTTGTCTGTCATAAAATTTACATTTTAGGTAATTGTATTTAAAATTTTGTAAAGTGATGACTCAAAAATGATAGAAATCCAATTAAGTTTTATCTTAATGTTGAAAAAAACAGAATTATTTAGATGAGTATAAGGAATAGTTCAAATTTTAAAGATTTTTTCAATTATTCGTAGCCATCCGGATTATTAGACTGCCATCTCCATGTATCAGCACACATATCATCAATATTTCTTTCAGCAGACCAGCCTAATTCTTTTTGCGCTTTTGAAGGATCGGTATAGCATATAGCAATATCCCCTGAACGGCGTCCCACAATCTTATAAGGTATTTTTTTTCCTGAGGCTTTTTCAAAGGCAGCTATCACTTCCAGAACGCTGTGTCCGCATCCTGTACCAAGATTATAAATGATCAAGCCTGGATTAGTTTTTAGTTTGTCAAGCGCCACTAAATGTCCTTGTGCCAGGTCAACAACATGGATATAATCTCGGATGCCTGTACCATCGTGAGTCGGATAATCATTTCCATAAACTGACAATTTATTGAGTTTTCCGACAGCAACCTGTGAAATGTAGGGCATAAGATTATTGGGGATTCCATTTGGGTCTTCACCAATTCTGCCGCTTGGATGAGCACCAACTGGATTGAAATAGCGTAATAAAGCGACATTCCAGTATTTGTCAGAATGATAAAGGTCCTTTAGAATTGTCTCAATCATAAACTTTGTAGAGCCGTATGGATTTGCTGGAGAGAGTGGAAAATCCTCTGTGATCGGAACTTTAAGTGGATCCCCATATATAGTTGCAGATGAACTAAATACAATATTTTTCACATTATGTTCATTCATAATTTCACAAAGGATCATAGTTCCTGTGACATTGTTATGATAGTAGCGGAGTGGAATGGCTACTGATTCGCCAACTGCCTTAAGCCCGGCGAAATGGACTACAGCATCGAAGGAATATTTATCGAAAACAGCATTTAAAGCTTTCTTATCAAGTAGATCAACTTTATGAAACGATAGAGTTTTCCCTGTAAGTTCTTGAACCCTT
>JADHYC010000037.1 GCA_016782645.1 Fidelibacterota bacterium
GACGCTTTCCAGAGCGGTTTAGAAATGGCAAACCGAAAGTGTCAGGTCAACCAATTGAAGTATGGATCAACAAACCCGAGAAAAAGGAAAATCAAATGATAACTCTAAACGTGTCCAATTTTTCTTGACATTTAGCGCTATGGAATGTATGAGAGATGGATTAGAGAGTGTGCCGGAAGATCTGTGTGGAAAAGAGAGTATTCCTGTGATTAAAGCGAAAACACACCCCGTCCTTCGGACACCCCTCCCCGAAAATCGGGATTTTACTTCGTTCAACTTATTAGAGGGGAATATAGGGAAATTCCCCCTTAAAAAAGGGGGAATAAAAAGGGGGATGTGATATCATATCTTTATCGATTTTTTATTTTAAATGTATAATGAGTTTCAAAAATGAAAATCTACTACAATCCAAAACTTAAACCATTTGCAAGAAAACTTCGTAATAATAGTACTTTATCGGAAGTTTTATTATGGAATCATCTAAAAGGCAAGAAAATGAAAGGCTATGCTTTTCACAGACAAAAACCAATTGATAATTACATAGTTGATTTCTTCAGTCCGAAACTAAATCTAATAATTGAGATAGATGGAGAAAGTCACGAATTTAAAGGAGAAGAAGATTACATACGTCGAGTACAACTTGAATCTCTTGGGCTTAAGTTTTTAAGATTTGCTGACATTGACGTAAAGAAGAATATGGAGGAAGTATTAGAAGGCGTTAGGAATTGGATTGAAGAGTATGAAAGAGAGTATTTCTGTAATTAAAACCATTACACACCCCCCGACACAGAGTGTCGGGGGAAGACGGGATTTCATCCCGACATACATGTCGGAATTCAACTTTTTAGAGGGGATAACACACCCCCCGGCTAAAGCCGTACCCCTCCCCGAAAATCCCCGAGACATACTTCGGGACAGGCGGGATTTCACTTCGTTTAACTTATTAGAGGGGAATATAGGAAATTCCCCCTTAAAAAAGGGGGAACAAAAAGGGGGATGTCTCGACGCCTCGGGATTATTCGAATTTTAAAAGAAAACAATTATGGCAATTTAAATGAATTACAAAAATCTAAAGAAAATATTGGTTGTTGATGATGAACCGGATATGCGCTGGATACTTACGAATGTACTTAAGAAAAAGGGCTATCGCGTAATAACAGCGGATGATGGAAAAAAAGCTGTGCAAAAAGTAATAGAAAATGATCCGGACATTATTTTACTCGATATTAGAATGCCTGAAATGGATGGAATTCAGGTCCTGGAAAAAGTGAGAGAGATAAATCCGTCGACGCAGGTCATCATTATTACTGCTTTTGCTGATGTAAAAAATGCAGTTCAGGCAATGAAACTGGGTGCGCATGATTACTTAATAAAACCATTCGATAATAGTGAACTGTTGCTTATTATTGAACGAGTGCTGGAAAAAAAAGCTTTAGATGATGAAGTTAAATATCTCCGAAACGCCCTGGAAGATAGGATAAATCTTTCAAAGAGAATGGGTAAAAGTACTAAAGTTGATGAGTTGGTAGATAAAGTCAAGAAGGTTGCTTCAAGCGATTTTTCGGTATTGATCCTGGGTGAAAGCGGAACCGGAAAAGAGCTGGTTGCAGAAGCGATTTATAGATACAGCGCTCGGAGAATGGGGCAATTGGTGGAGGTGGACTGCGGGGCAATACCGGAAACTCTTATTGAAAGTGAATTATTCGGGTATGAAAGAGGAGCTTTTACAGGAGCTTATAAGAGAAAAAAGGGTTATTTTGAAGCTGCCAATAAAGGTACTTTGTTTCTGGATGAAATTTCTAACCTTTCCAAATCCATTCAGATGAAGCTGCTTCGGGCTATTCAGAACAAAAAAATTGCCCATCTTGGTAGTACGGAACTTATACCGGTGGATGTGAGAATAGTGTGTGCATCCAATGAGGACATTCTTAAATTGGTAGAAAAAGGAACATTCCGGAGGGATCTTTTCTATAGAATCAATGAATTCAGGATTGATGTTCCTCCGCTACGGGAAAGAAAAGATGATATTTTATACCTGGCGAACATGTTTCTAAAAGAAGCATCTGAAGAACTTAGTAAGAAATTGAAAGGTTTTTCTGAAGAAGCCCGGAAGTTTCTGCTTCTTTATGACTGGCCCGGGAATGTGAGAGAGCTTAAAAATGTAGTTCGCAGGTCTGTTTTAGTAGCAAACAGGACAATTTTACCTGAACACTTTCCTGATGAATTGAAGAATTCAGAATTATTCAATATTCCAGTTGATCAAATAGATTCGATGATTGCTCAGGGGTTTTCCTGGAAAGAGTTGAAGAAAAATCATCAAAAAAAATTTGAGGAACAAGTTATTAAGAAAACACTTAAACGCACTAATGGGAATAAACTACAAGCTGCTAAAAATTTAAAGATGGACTATAAGACATTTCATACAAAAGTTAAAGAGCTTGATCTTAATAAAAATCAATTAAACAAATAACATAGCGGTTAGATTAACCCTGCTGCGTAAGTCAGGAAACTTTCGCAAAGATCATACCCCAACCAAAAAGCTTTGCGAAAGTTTTACTTGAAATGACATTGTAAGATTAATAATTGCGCATCCATAGATTTACACATAGATAAATCTCGGTGTTATCCTAATGCTTAGATTGGGATTAATAGGGCTGTCCCAAAAGTAGTATTTTAGCCCTCATGAGTCATGTTGAGCGTAGTCCCTGTCTGTCGACAAGGCAGGGAAACATCTTCCTGCCCTCGACGAGATCCTTCGATTTTACTCAGGATGACGTGCTCTTTGGACTTTTGGGACAGCCTCGATGTTGTTGATTTCACGCGCTACTTTAGCGATTCGGCTGAAGAAATTGCCAAACTTCCGGAGTGTAAAAATATTTTTTGGCACAATGTTTGTCCAAATAACATTTCGGAATTTTATTTTTATTATTTGAAAAATTAGAAGAGTGTCATCTGCATAATAGAGGATTGTCTAAAATGAAGAAAAAATATGTTCTTAATAAATCGTTAGTTTATTTTATCTGTTCCATGTTTATTTCCATACTTGTACTTTTTATTTTAAATTTGACTTTTAAAATCGAATTAGTGAGTCAGATACGAAATTTGGAGATTGAAAACAGAAGAATTTCCGAGAGAGCATTATCATTATATATGCAATTTTCAGAGCTGGAAAAAGAGTACAAAACGATAGCAGATTATAAAATTAGGAAGATATTGGCTACGGCTTATAATTCCACACCAGCCCAGACTGATAATGACCCTTTTATTACCGCTAATGGTTCAATCGCTGATCATAATACTCTCGCTTTAAGCAGGGATTTAATATTTGCAGAAAATGGACAGATGAATAGGATGGGTTATAATCCGGAAGGAATTTATTGTTTTGGTGATACAGTCTATGTAATATATGTCAAACAGCTTGTGATTAAGGATACGATGAACAAGCGATATTTTAATAGAGCTGATCTGTGGACAGATGATTATGGGATAGCAAGAAAATGGGGGATACGTGAAGTGTATATTTACCCGGACACACTTTACAATAAATTGTTTATACCTTTAGCTCAATACCAATATAATGTTCATGGTATTGTATCGCCGATGCTTGCAATGAATAGAAATTATAATAGTGAATAATATTCGTAATGACATAGCAAACAATGGTGCTTATAAAAAGCTCTGCAATGGTATTATGTCGAGTATCCCATCATCAGTTCTGATTGTTGATGAGCAATTAAAAGTAATTTTAGCTAATCGAAACTTTTATGTAAAGTCGAAAAGGAGTGAATCGAATACTGTCGGTAGAAGTATTTCAGAAATATTTCCAAAAGTTCTTGTAGAATACACGGGGATTACCGAAAAGATAAAGAATGTTTTTAAATTTGGAGAACCTAATGATGGCGGTGAGATGGAATACAGGGCTCCGGGGCTCCCTGCTCGTGTTTATTACTACCGCCTTGCACCTTTAATGAATTCTTTGTCAGAGGTAGAAAATGTGATATTATTGATGGACGATGTTACCGAGCGGAAGCATCTGGGAGAACGAGTAAGACGTACAGAAGAGCATCTTGCGAGAGTAGTAGAAAGCGCCAATGATATAATCATTTCAATAGACCCGGAAGGAAAAATCATCTCCTGGAATGGTACTGTCGAAAGAATCACCGGCCACAGATCTGTTGATGTTAAGGGTCAGCCTTTATTAAATTTTTTATCTGAAAGTGATAGCGATAATTTCTCTTCTATAATAAAAGGGCTGTTGAAGAAAAAGAAGGTTAGCGCATGGGAAAGCTCTATATTGAACAAAGATGGGGAAACAGTTGATGTATCATGGAATTTTTCTTCGATTAAAGATGAGCAGGGAAACGTAATTGGGATTGTCATTATCGGGCGAGACCTCACTGAGCGAAAGGTGTTGGAGGCGAAATTGACTCAATCCGCAAAAATGGCTTCTCTTGGAACAATAGCGGGTGGTATAGCGCATGAAATCCGAAATCCGCTGGCAATTATTGACTCATGCGCACAAATATTGGAGAAGCAAGTTGATAATAAGAAAATTAGAGCGCTTGCTCCTGAAAAAATCAGAAACGCTACGAAACGGGCAGCTGAAATTGTAAATAATCTGTTAAAATTTGCTCGCCAATCTGAGTTTACTATTGAATCGGTGGATATCCATCAAATTATTGATGCTACTCTGGAATTAATGGAAAATCAGCTGTCTATTCAACATGCTAAAATCAATAAAAATTATGACTTTAATCTACCTGAAATTTACGCTAACAGGAATCAGCTACAGCAAGTTTTTATGAATCTTATACTGAATGCTTGTAACGCAATTAGAGAAAAAGGGACAATCGGAATTCAAACATATTGCAGTGAGAATTTTATTAATATAGTCTTTGAAGATAATGGGATTGGTATTCCTGGAAAGTATTTATCACGAATTTTTGATCCATTCTTTACTACGCAACCTGTCGGTAGAGGAACGGGTCTTGGGCTTTCTATTTCTTATGGGATTATCGAACAGCATGGGGGGAGCATTGATGTGGAAAGTGAATCCGGAAAAGGTGCGCGATTTATTATAAAGCTTCCGATAAGAAATAAATTCATTCGTAGAGAAAATTTGTAAGAATTGACTCTGAGCATCAATGATAAAAATAAGTTTGCAGTCGCAGGGAGTTATAAAATGGTTGAACTGATTATATTTAATAAATGGAGTGTAAATGACTGATTATAAAAAAAGAATAAAAGTTTTAGCAGTGGACGACGAATATGACCTTTGTTGGGCTTTTGAAACTCGATTTAAAAAAGAAATATTTGATATCGTTACTGTTAGGAATGGAGAAGCAGCTATAGAAATGCTTAAAAAGAATAAATATCCAATTATTATTTTGGATTCTAAACTTCCCGGAATAGATGGTTTTGAAGCAGCAAAAATCATAAAAATAATTGATCCTGATACATACATTATTATTTTCACAGGTTATTATGATCGTGAAGATAAGGAGATTCAGGAAGGACTGAAATCCGGATTATTCTATGATTTTCTATGCAAACCGTTTGAATTCGATGATGTAAAAAGAATGATAAAAAAGGTTATTAAAGAGAATATCTCGAAAAATTCGTAACTCAGCCTCAAACATGTCAGGTTTTATAATTTCCTTTTGGCAACAGGGCTTTACTCTGTAACTTTTCCATACCACAATCCCGAAGCGAAATTATGCCATAGGCATGCCTTTCCAAAGGAATCTTCGATCGGCATAAACATTAACCATCCGGCAGCTGCCGGATGGATTTGACGCTCATGGCAACACAAACCGCCTGTCCCTCTGGGGAATTTACCTGTCCGGCTTTTGACGGATTCGGGTTATCCTCCGACTGAAGTCGGGATTTGGGGTAGGATTAGCTCTATTCCACCGGCTAAAGCCGGTGGTTAACGTTTTATCTGCAGCATTTCTCATTATCTCACCTCAAAGGTTAACCACCCAATTGATTGGGTGGGATAAGCGCTCCCTACTACCAGCTCCGAATTCATTCGGTGAGTTCCGCAGCCGAGCCCCAGAACAAGAATAAACCTTACTCACTTTATATGGCTGAGTAGTTACAAAAATTCTATGAATTAACTCATAATGTAAAAAATGGTGATTCATTAAACATTAGCACATGAGTTCAATCTGGCGAGCTCTATATATTTCACAGTTTTTCGGTCAGAGTATAAATCATAGTATGGGAAAAAAGCCATAGTATGGGAAAACAACCATAGTATTTATCTTCTGAGTGCAATAAAATCATTTCTGTTAAGTCTCTTGTAATATTATATAAATCCACATAACTGTCTCTATGAGCACAGTCAAAGGTTTTTAGTGTACTTAGAAAAGGTATCCCTGAATATTCAATTATAAAAATGGTATGTTTATTGCCTTAGAGAAGACAGCAATTAATGAAAGGAGGTGAAATAGCATGGCAGTAGAAAAAGCAATCGCTTCCAGCAGCCTCGTGGAAGTCATCGACCGAATCCTTGACAAAGGTATCGTGATTGACGCCTGGGTTCGCGTATCACTGGTTGGTATCGAGCTTCTGGCAATCGAAGCACGAGTTGTCTTAGCATCTGTCGAGACCTATCTGAAGTATGCTGAAGCAATCGGTCTGACTGCTACCGCTGCAGCGCCGGCGTAGTAGTTAAAGGAGGGGAGCCTTTTTGCCAGGGGGTCCTTTTTAAAAGCATGTCCTGCCAAGATGGTTGCCTTTTCAAACTTCCCGGAGAGTAAATTTATGAAAAAAATAATATTGGAAATTATTGAGTCTTATGAAAAACGGATCAGTGCTGTAAGTAAAATAATCGAGGGTTCACATGATTTAATTGAAAGTTATCGAGAGCATCGTGTAGTAATGTTAGATGAGCTGCGTAGCAACCTGGCTCATGCAGAATCACTCAGGAAAAAGGATTTCGATAATATGATGTCTCAGATTCGATCCCTGCATAAAGTGAGGGAAGAAGAAGTAAAAATGATACTTAAAAAATGTGTAGAAGACCATAGAAATATGGCAGAAGAGTTTCGCACTCTACTTGAGGAAAAGAGGAAGGAACGCCAGGAAGAAGAACAGGAACGCCTTTTCCGGTTTCGATTAATGTTTGAAAAAATTAAGCAAGAACAAGCGGAAAGAGAAAAAGAGGTAAGAAAAATTCTGGGGAGGTTTCAAAGTGAACAGTGTAATTTTATGGAAGTTATGAACTATCTCTTGAGGAAAGGTAAAAATGTCCGAACTCAAGAGCTTAAATCCGCTGTTCAAAACCTCTCTTCAGGTAACCATTATCCCAATAATATTAAAAAGAAGGAGAATTATTATGTTGGCAGATGATATGAAACGTATTGTCGAGGATATCACAACGTCTTACGAAGCAACAGTGAACTTTGTAAACAACCTTACAAGTGATACCTCTGAGATGCTAAAGAAATTCCGAGATGAACACCATACAATGAAAAAGGAAGTTGGTGATTTTTTAGCAGATAGTGAAAGTAACAGGAAGAGTCAATTCGCAGACATGATGAATTCGATAACAAATGAGCTATCGGATTTGAGAGATAATGTAGCAGCTCTTATGGATAATTTAGCCAAGTCACGTCAGTCAATGGCGAAGGATCTTGGTGATTTTTTAGCAGGTAGTGAAAGTAACAGGAAGAGTCAATTCGCAGAGATGATGAATTCAATAACAAATGAGCTATCGGATTTGATAGATAATCTAGCAACTCTCATGGATAATTTAGTTAAGTCACGTCACTTAATGGCGAAGGATCTTGGTGATTTTTTATCAGATAGTGAAAGTAACAGGAAGAGTCAATTCGCAGAAATGATGAATTCGATAACAAATGGGCTTTCGGATCTGAGAGATAATGTAGCAACTCTTATGGATAATTTAGCCAAGTCGCGTCAGTCAATGGCGAAGGATCTTGGTGAATTTTTATCAGAGAGTGAAAGCAGCAGAAAGAGTCAATTCACGGAGATGATGAATTCGATAACTAATGAGATTAAGGTTTTGAAAGAGAGTGTCAACCAGATTCTCGATTCTTTCAAAGAAGACCGATTGGGAATGTCAGAAACCTGGAACGAGTTAGTTATGAGAATGAATACCCTTCGTTCTATAGGTATAGACAAGGCTAAGGAAATGGAAGAGGCTGAAAAGAGAAGAATAGAAAGAGAACGTGCCGAAGCCGAAAGAAAGAGACTGGAACAGGAAGAAGCGGAAAGAAAAAGAATCGAAAAAGAACGAGCAGAAGCGGAAAGAATAAGGCTGGAGCAGGAAGAAGCGGAAAAAAAGCAGCGTGAATTGGATGAATTAAAATCAAAAATTTTAGATGCCGTTACGGAAGAAGGCGTGAAGCTTACTGAAATAGGGAAAGCATTAGGAAAAACCTGGCAGGGGCTTATCCCTGTTATGAATGAGCTGATCGGAGACAATATGGTAACTAAGGATGATGAAGGGTTTTATCGCCTGGCAAAATAACCTAATCAATTAATAAAGGATAAAATTATGGCAATAGAATCTGTCATTAAAGTTGTGGAAAGTTTTTCTACAAAAACTTTCTCTAAACCATGCAAGGTGATTACTGTAAAAAAAGAGGGCGAAGATTGGCTTGCGCTTATGGAGATGGTGGTGGAAGATGAAGAGATGCGCAGATATGCCCGCACTCCTATTGTGGGATTATGGGAAGTTCGTCTGGACAGCAAATGCAATGTTACTTCATTCGAGCGCAAAGGGTTAAAGGAAGCAACTGCCATGCACTATGAGGAGAGGGAGTAGATATGGAAGGAAAAACACAAAAAACCTGTCGCTTTTGCCAGGGCAAAGGTAAAGACCCTTTTGAGCTGCTTTCTCCTCTATCCACATGCCAGGTATGTGCAGGGAGCGGTATCGTTGAAGTAAAGGAACCTTCAAGAGAATGTGTATTTTGCGGAGGTTCCGGGGTGTATCCGAATACCCGCTTAACATGTACCGTATGCAATGGCAAAGGGTTCGTTACTGTTCCTGAGAAAAGTGTCATCTGTTCCTCGTGCGGCGGAACCGGCGCTGAATTTGAAAGCGGTTTACCCTGCCTTCAGTGTGGAGGATTGGGTGTTTGTAGAGCTGAAACCAGAAAAGGAAGATAGAGTTTGATATGAGTATTTCAGACAACTTTGAAAAACTTACCAAAGATATCATACGATCATCTGAAGAGAGAACTCAAAGAATCAAAGAGTTGAAAAAAGATACTCACGACAGCTTAAAACAGTTTAGAGAAAACTTCGAGAAACTGGCAATAGAAGTACAAGAACGACGGGAAAAAATTAGAAACATGTTACAGCAGTTCAGGGATGAGTTTCAGGAAATGCACAAGATCTGGAGTGAAAGAAAGTCACACTGACTTTGCATCTATTTTTTATAAACAATAACCAATTTAAAATGGAGGTTTTAATATGATCAGGGATACGACAACACTTATTGAGCCTACTCCTCAGGAGGGTTTTATAGAGACCCGGTTTATTCAGGACATTACAAACAGAGCAATGAGTTATATGGGAGCAGGATTTCCGGTACACTTCAGGGGAAGAGCCGGAACCGGAAAAACCACTTTAGCCATGCACATCGCCAGCAAGATTGGCAGACCCGTGGTTCTTATCCACGGCGATGAAGAATTTACTACAGCCGACCTTGTAGGTGGAGAATATGGATACCGGATACGTAAGGTGGTTGATAATTTCATTCACTCTGTTCTTAAAACTGAAGAAGATATGGTGAGGCGCTGGGTCGATAACCGTCTGACTGTTGCAGCCAAGTATGGATTTACACTTATTTATGACGAATTTACCAGATCACGACCCGAAGCGAATAATATACTTCTTTCCATTCTGGAAGAGCATATTCTTGACCTTCCCGCAGCTCGCGGCGGTGAACACTATCTGCAGGTTGATCCTGATTTCAGGGCTATTTTCACAAGCAACCCGGAAGAGTATGCCGGTACACATGAGACTCAGGATGCTTTAAGGGATCGTATGATTACATTAGATATGGAAAACTTTGATGAGGATACTGAAATTGCTATTACCGTATCGAAATCGAATATTAGCAAGAGTGATGCTGAAAAGATCGTTGCTCTTATACGTGATCTCCGTTCAAGCGATGTATGTGAAGTTGCTCCAACAGTCAGAGCAAGCGTTATGATTTGTAGAGCGGCACATTTACAGAATATCCGCCCCGCTGCTTCTAATCCTATTTTTCGCCAGATTTGTATGGATATTTTAACTTCTCAAACGATGCGTTATGGTCCCAATCGCGGTGACGGACGCATAAAAAATGTTGTTCAGGGACTTATAGACAAACATTGTCCTGCTCTCGTATCTCAGCGCAAAGTAAAAACTGAAAAGAAAAAGGTTATGGTGAATGCCTGATTGGCGAGGATTGGCGAATCCCGACATCTGTCTGGATGAAAACAGAGCGAGAGAGGTTTCTTGAGATTAGAAGATTTTTGGAATCAGGAACAGTAAAAGTGGGATAAGCAAGCTGAAACTGTATGGATGAAGGATAAGCAAGGTAGAGAAAAATCCATTTTATAAAAAATAAAACAGGAGAATAATAATCATGACACTCGTTAAATCTATGGGTCGGGTAACTCAAACCGGTCAGCTCCAGATACCTCAACATATTTTAAGACTTGCTGGAGCTGAACATGGACAAATGGTTGAATTTGAATTGGGACCAAGGGATGTGATTAGAGTTACTCTTAAAAAGAAGAGGAAGCCGGGAAATCCAAGCCCCAGGAAAATTCGAAAAACTGTTCGCTGAGCTCAATCTATTAAGGAGGTAAAAGATGGGCAATTCACGTGGAGTAGAATCAATAAGGACAGCAACCAGTGCTCGTGTACATTCAATCCCTGGAACTCATAGGTCCAAATATCTTGATCTATTCATGCTTGACCAGGAAAAGAAGAAACTTAACAAGGAGTGTAGTACACTGGAAAAAAAGCTGAAAAAAAATTTAGAGAGAATAAAGGAAATCGAAGAACAGACTAAAAAACTGAAACATGAAGAACTTCCAAAAAAGAAAAAATTCTCTATGAAAAACCAGCGTATTTCAGATTTCTCAGCCGGGGAGAAATCCAAATGGAAAACCATGAAATTAGGATATTGAGAGGTAAAAAGATGGCTTACAAGTTTCTAAGATTGACAGGTGGCACGATTGCAAAAGTTGGACAGGTTTTTAAGGACAATGTTTACCCTTGTGGCTACTGTATGGGAATAGGAATAGAAGCGAGAAATAGAAGCACCTGCCTGGTATGTAAAGGTACGGGTAAGGTTGAACTCAAGGGTCCGGTTGTTGTTTGCGCTTACTGCCGGGGAACGGGGCGTGGACATTCCGGCAGCACCGTTACCTGTACTGTTTGCAAAGGAAAAGGGGTTGTAGCAGTCAAAGAACCTGTAAAGGTCTGTCCCACATGCCGTGGAACCGGCAGGTCTCCATCAGGGCTTACATGTCTAAAATGCAGGGGTAAAGGCGTAATCGAAGTTTAGGCGTTAAAAGGAGATAGAAGTATGGCAACAAGCACAGGATATTATATATATGGATTTACTAACTGCAATGGACTGGTTGATACTGCGACTAAAGCCATTGGAGGAGTTAGCATAGTTCAGAATATTCCCCTGTATGGCATAGGTGTTCTTTGCAGCCCCGTAAACGGAAAAGAGTTATTATATCGCACCAGAGACAACATGGGCGCACATCAGGTTGTACTTGAATCATGGATAAAAAAATACGACGTTCTTCCTGCCCGGTTTGGTCAAGTCGCTCAATCGAAAGGAGCTCTATACAATGGCGTTCGATCAGCATTACCGATTATCAGGTCAGAATTTCAACATTATAAAGGAAAGCGCGAAATGAACCTGAAGGCTTTCTGGGTAAAAGAATTCATTTATGATCATATTCAGAAGAAGTACCCAAAAATTGAAAGGTTCAAGGAGCAAATTAAAAAGATGAAAGGTCCGAATGTTCATTATAAATGCATAGAGATTGGTCAATTGGTGGAGAGGACTTTGCTGGCGGAAAGTGAAGCGGAAGCTGAGTTAATTGTCAAAGAAATTTCGCCGATAGCGCTGCAATATAAGAAAAACAAAACGTTCGGTGAATTGATGTTCTTGAATATGGCGATTCTGGTGAATAATGAGAAATTAAATGGTCTCGATAATTTAGTTAATCATATAGCGGAGAAACAAGAGGGGAAGGCGGTGTTCAAGTACTTTGGACCTAATGCGCCGGGAAGTTTTGTGAATATTCATTTAAAATTTTAAAAATAGGTGCTCAAGGTGGTATTAAAATTTGTCACCTGGATTACGGAAAAGGTTGCCGAGGTTGTTGATAAAGAGTATTACAGCACTGAAGCAATTCAGCGAGAACTTATGAACCTCTCTATGAAACTTGATGAAGGTGAAATATCCGAAGAGGAGTGTAATAAAAGGGAAACAGAACTTCTGGATAGATTGTCGAAATCTCAATCTGAGGAAGAATAAATGAATTTTGCAAAAATGGAAATAATATGAGTGAAATCTCTAATTCATGCTATCTGCTTTATGGAGTAAAAAATTTTCCATCTGACTATTCTTTAGATACATCGCTTGAATATATAAAGTATAATGAGCTTGCTCTTTATTATCAGAAAGTATCTTTAAATGAATTCAGTGAAGAAAATCTGAAAAAGAACCTTAACAATTTAGAGTGGCTTGAAAAACATATAGTTGAATATGAAAAAGAGATGGAAAAATTAAATTCTGAAACAACGGTCATTCCATTTAAATTCGGAACGGTCTATACTTCAATTGATAATATGGCAGATTTTTTTAGCTCTTATTATGATACTTTTGTTGAGAACATCTGTTATTTGCAAGACAAACTGGAGTGGGGTATCAAGATATTTCTTTCCAGATCGCAGTTTCGGAGATGGCTAAATTCTAAGATACAGGATGATTCCTCTGGTAAAGCTACAGGTGCAGCTTTTTTTAAGCGGAAGAAAAAAGAGCTAGAACTGATGGAACAGGAGGACGTATCTCTTAACAGGATTGTATCTGAAATTTGCAGGGAGATAAAAAAGAACGTTATCGAATTAAAGGAAGTTGATTTTTTAGAAGATCACGGGAATAACAAGTCTCCGTTTAAACCTATCTGCGGTTTAGGTGTTATCATGGAAGAATTTAAAACTATGATTTTGCGTTCACTAGTTGATAAACTTGTTAAAAGGCATAAAGAGAAAGGGATCATTTTACGTCTTTCCGGTCCCTGGCCCCCTTATAATTTTATAAAGATTGAAAGCTAATCCATGGAAAATTATTCACTTGAAAGAAAAAGAATAAATCTCTCTGAAGTATTGGATCGGGTGCTGACAAAAGGAGTAGTTATTTCCGGAGAACTCTGGATTTCTGTAGCCGATATAGACTTAATATACCTTCAACTTCGGGTACTTCTCTCTTCTGTTGAGACAGCTTTAAAGATGAAACATGGATTAAAAGAAAGTATAGAGGAGATAAATTAATGCCTGATCAAATCGTTCATTCTATTCAATCGACTAACCTGGCAGATATACTCGAAAGAGTGCTTGACAAAGGCATTGTGATTGCCGGTGATATTTCGATTAGTATAGCGGATGTCGAATTGCTTAATATTAAGATTCGCCTTCTCATTGCTTCTGTAGATAAAGCAATGCAAATGGGGATTAACTGGTGGGAGACCGATCCGTATTTATCAACAAAGGCTCAGGAATTAGAAGCACAAAATAAAAAATTGATGGAACGCATTGAGAATCTTGAAAGTAAAATTCAGACATAGCTCGTTTAAAATCCAAAACTTTGTGATTTCATATGATACAATATCGCATAAAGCTACTAAATATTACTGATTGATGAATTTATCTATTTTCGTTAGAGCCTTTGAAATTTGAGCATTAATTATGATGTATATTTATGGCGTAATATTGAAGAATTGTGGAATAGAGCTCAAATATAAAGGAATCTCTGATTATCCTGTTTCGATGGTAAATTTTAAAGATATTTCTGCGCCGGTCAGCTATTATCCGGAAAGTACTATCAAAGCTTCCGAAAAGAATATATTAAGACACGAGTTAATTGTTGAAAAATATTTTAATAAGGAGACTATTCTGCCATTTCGATTCGGTACCATTGTGAGTTATAAGAATACTGTTAGGGATATTTTGGAGAAAAGATATGAAGATTTTATATCAAATTTGGTTCGGTTGAATGATACAGTGGAATTTGGTCTGACAGTGTTATGGGATAATTCAGAAACAACTGCCGATGATATGTCACAAGGGAACACTCGTTCGTTGGATAATCCTGCAGGGCAGGGAACTCAATATATACAGGGAATATATGAAAAACACCTTGTTTCAAATAAAGTTAAAGCAAAAGGGGAAGAGATTATCAATATATTTAATAAAATACTAAAGATCATGTCAGTTGAATACAGAATCAATAAATTTCCTACAGATGACCTGTTGTTTAAAAGTGCTTATCTGGTTAAAAAAAGCAATATAAGAAATTTTCAGAGCCTTGTTAATGCTCATAGCCGGGAGTACAAATTATTGCTAACCGGACCATGGCCACCTTATAACTTTGTTAATAACAATTTTGATTAAAAATATAGAGTTAGACGATATGCTCAATCGGTAAGTAGGAGATGTATAATGACACCAAATGAAAACAAAATACTTAAAATAATTGAAACTGAAGGCGGTGAAAGTACTGTGGGAAAGATTTCTGCCAAAATGAGAATGGAGACAAATTATATTAGAATAATGCTTCGCTCGATGGGTGAAAATAACATTATAGATCTCTATAGAAATGGAAAGGTCGTAATCAGAAGAAAAGGCTTTAGAGAATCGGGCAAAGAAGGGAAGCAAATAAATGGATTAAAAAGATATTTAGATGACCTCGAAAGAGGCAAAACTTTCTAATGAAATTATGGAAAAATAATGAGTAAGGAAGGAATATATATTTATTGCATAATTCAAACTCCGGAATTTAGTAATAATTTTAGAAGACAGATTGACAAAATGTTTGATATTAGGGGAATAAATAATAGAGAATTAAGCCTTGTTTATTATAGAAATGTAGCTGCGGTAGTCTCAAGAATTCCAGTCAATAGTTTTGATCATTTAGAAATAAATGAGTTAACATCTTTTGTAAGCACTCATCAAAAAGTGAATGAAAAAGTGATGAATAATTATGATGTTGTTCCCATGTCATTTGGGATTATTGCTTCATCTGAAAACGAAGTTCAAGATATTTTGATGAGAGCCCATATCCAATTCAAAACAGCTTTAATGAAAATAGAAGGCAAGGCTGAGTTTGTAGTTCAAGTAATGTGGGATCAAAAAATATTTCTTGAAGAATTAGCCAATATAAATCCAGAAATCCAGAAATTGAGAGAGGAAGCATCGATAAATAAAGGTATCTTAGGGATACAAGTTAAATTGAAATTGGGAAAATTAATATACGAGGAAGTGGAAACTCATAAAAAGGCATATATAAAAGATATTAAGGCATTCTTTGAAGATTTATTTCTTGAGTTCTCATTAAATAAATTGATAAAGGATGATATGATAGCAAATATATCTTTTTTAATAGAAAAAAACAGAGAACAGGAACTCGATATAAAAATGCAAGAGTTAGGACAGAAATACGAAGGAAAATTAAGGATCAAATATATCGGCCCGATGCCTCCATATAGTTTTGTAAATATAAATCTTGGTCAAGGTAATTTTGAACTGATAAATAATGGAAGGAAACTATTGGGGTTGGGTGAACAAGCCACATTTAATGAAATAAAAAAAACTTATTATGCATTGGCTCAGAAATATCATCCGGATATGCATAAAAATAATAAAGATCAAGAAGAACATATAAAAAAAATAAATCAGGCTTATAGTATTTTAGAAAATTACTGCCGGAGTTGCGATGAATGTATGGACAAGATCGAGAGTAGAAGGTATTCTTTCAGAGAAGAAGATGTTAAAAATTCTTTAATTATTAAAAGCGCTTAGAGTAAATCGCAGGTTATTATAGTTGTAGAAGATTTGAACGGGTTAAGCTTAGGAAAATGTTTAGGGAATCACAAATAATCAATGAACTCCTTGCATTCATAAAATGGTTAATTTTGATTTTTAAAGGATTGCAAGATCCATTGGGAGGATATAAAAGATGCGGGATAAAATCCTGAGTATTGATAGAAATAACCTATCTAAATTTGGGGAAGAGTTGGAAAAAATTCCCTCTATTATCCCCGATCGTATAGAAGCGAATCCCGACAATGCTGAGCAGGGACTGGCGAAGCTTGTATTAACATTAATTGAGATAATCAGGAAATTACTTGAAAGGCAGGCTATTCGAAGGGTTGAAGGCGGAACATTGAGTGAACAAGAGATAGAAAGGCTCGGATTAACTCTTATGAAGTTAGAAAACAAAATGGATGAGTTGAAGCAGCATTTCAACTTGATTGATGAAGATTTAACCATAGACCTTGGACCATTGGGAGAGCTGATGTGAATTTTCACTGCGCTCAATCAAAAAGAAGGGAAAGTACATGCAGATTTGTATGGGTAGATAATAATGGTTTCATAATTGCGAATTTAAAAAGAAATAACTCTATAATTGAAAGTCCCAAACAAACTGTACAATTTCTATTAGAAAAAAAGAATAGTGGAGTTTCAATATGGGTACAATAATTGATAGAATTAAAATCGATGGTATAAAAGTTGAAAAGAAGATTGAGGCCCTGTATGATACTGGAGCAAGTTTTTCTTTTATTAATAAAGAATTGGCAGAAAGTCCGGACAGAATACTAAAGTAAAAAAGTTCACTAAAAGTTTATGAAGAAACAAAGAAAGAGAATTTTAAGATGTTAAAATCTATGATTAACCCCGATTTATCGGGGAAAAAGTTAAGTTTAGTTTTAGGATTTATGCTGATCATAGGATTGGTGACGTACTCAGGCAGCTTATTTGCTTTTGCTGGTGGTGACGGAACATTTGGAAATCCTTATCAAGTTAGTAACGCAACTGAGTTAAATGATGTGAGGAATTACCTTTCTTCACATTTTATTCAAACAGCGGATATTGATATTAGCGGGTATTCAAATTGGGACCCCATCGGGAATTCCTCAACTGAATTCACAGGTAACTATAATGGTGATGGCCACAATATTAATGGTCTAACCATAAACCGTAGTACAACGGATTATATTGGTCTGTTTGGTTATACTAATGGTGCAACTATTCAGAATCTCGGAGTCACGAATGTAAATATTACCGGAGACAATTATGTCGGCGGACTTGTGGGACGGATTAACTCCTCCTCAACAGTAAGTAATTGTTACAGTACCGGCAGTGTGAGTGGGAGCAGGTATTATGTCGGCGGACTTTTGGGATATAGTTATTCCTCCTCGACAGTGAGTAATTGTTACAGCACAAGCAGTGTGACAGGAACTGGTGATACCGGCGGATTTGTGGGACGGGTTAAGTTATCCTCCAAAGTGAGTAATTGTTACAGCAGGGGAAATGTAACTCGCTCAACGGGTTCTAGCAGTACCAACCTCGGTGGTTTTTGTGGATATAATGAGTCTGCCACTATAGAATACTGCTATTCTACCGGTAGTGTTTCGTATGACGGAGCAACTGACCCTACAACTAAAGGCTTTGTTGGTGGTAATTCCGATGGCACATATACCAATAATTTCTGGGACAGTGAAGCATCAAATCAATCAAGCGCAACAGGCGCTACCGGTAAAACCACATCACAGATGAAAACCCAGTCCACCTTTACCGATGCCGGATGGGATTTTGAAGTAGAAACAGCGAACGGCACTAACGATTACTGGAATATGGATTACTCCGGAACGAAGAATAACGGTTATCCCTATCTTTCCTGGGAGGATGGTGAAGATGTATCCCTTCCAGTCACACTTTCATCTTTCACAGCGAAAAACCGGAGTGGTGGAGTCTTGCTGGAATGGGTAACGGAATCGGAAATCGAGAATCTTGGTTTTTTGATAGAAAAGCAGATACTGGATGCCGGATACTGGACGGAGATTGCCAGTTACCTGTCAAATACAGCGTTGGAAGGACATGGCTCGACGACGGAAGCGCATGAATATCAATTTACGGATAGTGCCGTACAGCCGGGCGTGACTTATGAATACCGCCTGGGCGATGTGGATTATAGCGGCAAAGTTACCTGGCACGATAAGATTGAGATTAAGGTTAAGGCAGAGGATGGAAAAATCCCGACAGAGTTTGGTTTGCAGCGAGCCTATCCGAATCCCTTCAACCCTACAACAACGATTTCTTATCAGTTAGCATCGGCGTCATTCGTAAAAATCTCCATTTATGATGTGAGAGGGAAACTAGTTGAGATATTGGTCAACGAGCAAAAAGATCGCGGTAGTTATTCGGTTGTCTGGGATGCAGGCGGTCTGAGTTCCGGGACTTATCTTTATAAAATTGCAGCAGGAGAATATACCGGAGTAAATAAGTGTTTGCTCATAAGATAGGTTTAAAAGGAAAGCATTTGTGAAGCAATCATCAAGATAAAGAGGAATGTGAGATGTTAAAATCTATGATTAATCCCGATTTATCGGGGAAAAAGTTAATTTTAGTTTTAGGATTTATGCTGATAATGTTATTAGCATTGAGCGCAAACCTGATGGCTGCCAACCAGGTAGTCACAAGTAATGCCGATGATGGAAGTGGCGAATTAACAACTCTTAGAGAAGCAATTGCTGCTGTTGGCGATGGTGAAACCATTACTTTTAATCTCAGCTCCGGAAATGAAACTATTACTATTTCTTCAGAATTATCCATTTCGGGAAAAAGTATGACTATCAATGGAGATAATAGTGCGGGAAGTGGAACAGATATTACAGTTCAGGTAACTACACCCGGAAGTGGAGGCTCATCTTTCCGGGTTTTTAATATTAATGCTTCCGGGAAAACGATCACACTTGAAAACATGACTATTAAGGGGGGGGATATCTCAGGAGAAACATCTGATGACGCATCCGGGGGAGGAATTTTTGTCGATAGCGGTACTTTAAACCTGGATAACTTAACAATTAACGGCTCAAAAGCTACATGGGGTGGTGGACTTTTTTTCAGGTCGAATACAACAGGTACGATACAGGCATCAACCATTAGTAACAACACTGCTGCTAATTATGGTGGCGGAATTCATCTCTACCTTAATACTATCAGTATCAGCCAGTCAACTATTTGTAACAACACGGCGGCTGGTTACTCTGGTGGAGGTATCTATTGCAATAGGACTACTTTGACTATTAACAATTCTACAATTTATGGTAATTCATGTAATGATGGTGGAGGCGGCATCTATATTACGTATGTTGGCACTTCCGTAGATCTTGTAAATGTCACTTTAGCTGAAAATACAGCTGGTGATTATGGTGGTGGAGTGTATTTTAATGAAGGAACATTAACAGCTAAAAATACCATTATTGCAAATAATAGCGGTATTTCCGGCAGCCAAGATTATTATTACCGATCTGATCTAGCCACAGCATTTAATGACAATGGATATAATGTTGTCGAAAACCAACGAGTAGACGATACGGACTTTCAATTTACCCATTCAACAGACATTCTTTACAATTCCAAAGCTGATGGCACATCAAGCACATCATGGAATAGAAATAGTGTAGAATTACCAAACCAAAATTTGAACCTCTCCTCAACGCTTGCAGATAACAATACAATAAATGGAACCCAAACTCTTAAAACCACCAGCGGCAGTTTTGTCATTGATGCCGGTACCAGCAGTGGCGCTCCGACTACCGATCAGCGCGGTGCAAATAGAAATGGCGCGACCGATATTGGAGCTTACGAATATTGGGATGACGATGCATCACTGCCCGTGGAACTCTCCTCTTTCACAGCGGAGAATTGGAGTGGCGGCGTACTGCTGAAATGGACCACCGAAAGCGAGATCGAGAATCTGGGTTTTATACTTGAGAGAAGAGATTCGAAATTGGAAATTGGAAATTGGGAGGAAATTGCCGGTTACCTGTCAAATTCAGCGCTGGAGGGACACGGTTCCACGACGGAGAGGCATGAGTATCAGTATACGGATAAAATCGTTCAGCCGGGTGTGACCTATGAATACCGTCTGGGTGATGTGGATTATAGCGGCAAGGTTACCTGGCACGGGAAAGTTGAGATTAAGGTTAAGGCAGAGGATGGAAAAATCCCGACAGAGTTTGGTTTGCAGCGAGCCTATCCTAATCCGTTTAATCCTACAACAACGATTTCTTATCAGTTAGCGTCGGCGTCATTTGTAAAAATCTCCATTTATGACGTCAGGGGAAAACTCATTGAGACATTGGTCAATGAGCAAAAAGATCGTGGTAATTATTCGGTTGTCTGGTATGCAGGCGGTCTGAGTTCCGGGATTTATCTTTATAAAATTGCAGCGGGAGAATATAGCGATGTAAATAAGTGTTTGCTTATACGATAGAGTTTAATACATCCGGCAGTTGCCGGATTGATCTCGTCTGATGGAGAAGTATCTTATAAACCTGACAGGTGTAAAGGAAAGCATTTGTGAAGCAATCATCAAGAGAAAGAGGAATGTGAGATGTTAAAATCTATGATTAATCCGCGCCTGTCCTCCCGATGTATCGGGAGGAATTTATCGGGGAAAAAGTTAATTTTAGTTTTAGGATTTATGCTGATAATGTTATTAGCATTGAGCGCAAACCTGATGGCAGCCAACCAGGTAGTCACAAGTAATGCTGATGATGGAGGTGGCGAATTAACAACTCTTAGAGAAGCAATTGCCGCTGTTGGCGCAGGCGAGGAGATTACTTTTGATGCTGACTACACCATCACTCTCTCTTCCGAACTTACTATCAGTAAAAGTTTAACCATTACCGGAACAGGTGCAGGGTTAACTATTGTGCAAGCCAGTCCAAGTAAAAATTCGGCAACACATAGAGTTTTTCAAATCGAATCCGGAAATACTGTAGTAATTGAAAATTTGACTGTACGTTATGGGAAAATTACCTCAGGTCAGGGAGCTGGTATTAATAATCTGGGAACCCTAACTCTCACGGGATGTGGCATAAGTGATAATGTATGCAGCAGTGGCGGTGGCGGAATAAATGGTGACGAAGGTTCCTTGACCATGACCAATTGCACCATAAATGGAAACTCCGGTGATTATGGCGGGGGAATGCGATTGGTTTTGGGGACTTTTACCCTCACCAATTGCACAATAAGTGGAAACACAGCAACATCAAGTTTTTATGGGGGAGGTGGAATTCATCATCAAGCAGACGGTGTCCTGTTAACCCTGGTCAATTGCACAATTACAAGTAATTCAGCAACGGCTTATGGTGGTGGTATTCTGGCTAAGAGCGGCACTTCCATTACCATAAAAAACACTATCATTGCAAATAATTCAGCTACCACGAATGGCGCTGATATTTATTGGTCCGGGAGTAATACACTTACTGATAATGGATACAATATTGTGGAAACCAGCGTCGGCGACAGCAAAGTTTTCAATGCTACTGGAGATATAACTGGTGATCAAGCTAACTTGTGGGGAACAGGTATTTCTGCCACACCTGCCCTTGCAGTCAATAATTCATTGAACGGAACTCAAACCCATAAGACCGTAAGTGGTAGCGTTTCCATCAATGCCGGAACTGATACAGGAGCGCCGACGACTGACCAGCGTGGTGCAAGTCGGAATGGTACAACGGATATCGGCGCTTATGAATATTGGGATGACGACGCCTCCCTCCCCGTAGAACTCTCCTCTTTCACCGCGGAAAACCGGAGTGGTGGAGTCTTGCTGGAATGGTCAACCGAGAGTGAGATCGAGAACCTGGGTTTCATTCTTGAGAGAAGATATTCGAAATTGGAAATTGGAAATTGGGAGGAGATTGCCAGTTACCTGTCAAATACAGCGCTGGAAGGGCACGGCTCGACGACGGAAGCGCATGAATATCAGTATATGGACAGAGCCGTTCAACCGGGTGCTACTTATGAATATCGCCTGGGCGATGTGGATTATAACGGCAAAGTTACCTGGCACGGGAAGGTTGAGATTAAGGTTGAGGTCGAGAGCGTGAAGATTCCGACGGAATTTGGATTGCAGCGAGCCTACCCGAATCCCTTCAACCCTACAACAACAATTTCATATCAGTTAGCGGCAGCGTCACTTGTAAAAATCTCCATTTATGACGTTAGAGGGGAACTCGTTGAGACATTGGTCAATGAGCAAAAAGATCGTGGTAATTATTCGATTGTCTGGGATGCAAGCGGTCTGAGTTCCGGGATTTATTTTTATAAAATTGCAGCAGGAGAATATAGCGAGGTAAAAAAGTGTTTGCTTATAAGATAGCGTTTACAACAGACTTTTCAGGTTTAAAATGAAAGCATTTGTGAGACAATCATCAAGAGAAAAAAGGTTTGAGATGTTAAAATCTATGATTAATCCCGATTTATCGGGAAAAAAATTAGCAATCTTTGTGTTTATTCTTTTTATCACACAGATATCATTCGCTCAGACAATTTTTTTTGAGTCCGGAGAAGGATATTATGAAGTTGAAGGGCCAACTCATATTTATAGCAACGAATCAAGAATGTGGGGAATAATTGGACCTGGTAATTATGCTGTTTCCGTAGATTTATTTTGGTCTTGGTCAGTTAATCCTGAACCTTATATTCTAATAGAACTGGGAGGATATGGTTCTGGAAATGGAAGTTTTATTCTTGAAGAAAATATAACGGTAACTTTTGCCAATGGCAGCAGTTTTACGCCCAATATTTCTGCCGGTAGCAGCAATCAAGCCATTGGTCGCTTCCAGCTTACAGGTGCTTCAACTGGCGCTTCGCTTACCGGTGCTTCCATTAAACTGAACGGAACACGAACAGGTATGAGTAATATCAAACTATGGTCTTCAGCTAACGCTACTTTCGAATCTGGATCTGATACACAACTGGGTAGTACTGTTGGATCAGATCCGGGAAATGGCAATTCCGCATCATTCAATTTTACAAGTTCTATCAGTACAAGTGGAACTTATTATTTTGTAACTGTTGATTTAGCTTCCGGTGCGACCGGTATGGTTCAGGGTGTGATCGTGCAAAACAGCAGTTTAACGATTAGCGGCGGTTCTCTTTCGGGTTCGATTAGCAACGCAGTCCTTTCGAGTGGCGATGCATCCCTCCCCGTCGAACTCACCTCCTTCACGGCAGAGAACCAAAGCGGCGGAGTGCTGCTGAAATGGTCAACCGAGAGTGAGATTGAGAATCTGGGTTTTATACTTGAGAGAAGAGATTCGAAATTGGAAATTGGAAATTGGGAGGAGATTGCCGGTTACCTGTCAAATACAGCGCTGGAAGGGCACGGCTCGACGACGGAAGCGCATGAATATCAGTATATGGACAGAGCCGTTCAACCGGGTGCTACTTATGAATATCGCCTGGGCGATGTGGATTATAGCGGCAAGGTTACATGGCATAAGAAGCTTGAGATTAAGGTTGAGGCTGAGGGCGCAAAGATTCCGACGGAGTTTGGATTGCAGCGAGCCTATCCGAATCCGTTTAATCCTACAACAACAATTTCATATCAGTTAGCGTCATCGTCATTTGTAAAAATCTCCATTTATGACGTCAGGGGAAAACTCGTTGAGACATTAGTCAATGAGCAAAAAGATCGTGGTAATTATTCGCTTGTCTGGGATGCAGGCGGTCTGAGTTCCGGGATTTATCTTTATAAAATTGCAGCGGGAGAATATAGCGAGGTAAATAAGTGTTTGCTTATACGATAGGTTTAATACATCCGGCAGTTGCCGGATTAATCTCGTCTGATAGAGAAGTATCTTATAAACCTGACAGGTGTGAAGGAAAGCATTTGTAAAGCAATCATCAAGAGAAAGAGGAGTGTGAGATAAAAGTTAATTTTAGTTTTAGGATTTATAATGATCTTAGGATCAGCATTATCTTAGAAAAGATAGTCCATTATGAGCAAGCGATTTCAAAGTGGTTATAAAGTTGGAATATTGTTCGATAAAAGAGAAAGATACCCAAAAGCAATAGAGGGCATTATTGAAAATTCCCATATATTAAGAACACTAATGAAAAAGAGATGAAATCAGCGATTAAAAATATAGAACATACCCCAGGGGAAGATCAGAAGGTTTATAAACACCCTCATCAACCCAAATCTACTTCCGGTCTTCCCTTTCTCCTCTTGTTCTTATGGTTTTTATCTGCATTGGGTAAATAATGATAGTTAATGAAATGGAGCGTGAAGTTTAAAATAAAAGATGAAGACAAGGTAAAAAAGCAACTAATTAACGATTTAGCGGAGCTGTGACTATATATTACCAAAACGAAGAAATCAGGGACAGCTCGCCTGACGGGCGGGCCGGGAAAGGCAGTAAAAAAGGTCTGAGGAACAAAGGGCTGCTATGCTGGATGAACTGCGTAGATCAGAATATAAATATCGTAACCAGGTTGAAAACATGGATGAACCGTTAGATATTAAATGAATATTTCTTTAAAGTATTAATCAATTAATTAGTAGGAGGTTATCATGTCAGATAGTGAAAAAAAACAGTTGAGAGATGAGCCCGATATTCATATTGATTTGGGTTTTGGAAAGCTTTTCAAAGGGATCGGGAATTTTATTGATCTCGTCGGGCAAATGACCGAAAAAGGCGAGGAATTTGTAGAAAAAACAAAAGAATTCCGGGGAAAAGGAGCCCTGAAAGACCTTAAAGGAATCTATGGATTTTCGGTAAAAGTCGGACTGGGCGGAAAACCGACGGTCGAACCCTTTGGGAACGTCAAATCTACTCCGAAAGGCCCGGTCGTGGAAGAAGCCCGGGAACCTATAGTGGATATCTTTGAGGAAGAAAATGAAATCCAGATTTTAGCGGAGATGCCCGGTGTTGAAGAGCAGGATGTGGAGCTGGAAATAAAAGGTGATATTCTGATCCTATCTGCTGCAGGCTCAGATAGAAAATACCATAAAGAGCTTTTACTCCCTTCACAGGTAGAGCCTGAAGCCCTGTCACGTTCTCATAAAAACGGCATCTTCGAGGCTCGCTTTAAGAAGAAATAAAGTAATGAGTGAACGAAAACCGACATACGAAGAACTTGAGTTCCGGCTGGCTGAGGTGGAGGAGGCGCTAAGTCTTCAAAGTGCAATCACAGCGAATATGGCTGAGGGTGTTTGTCTTATTCGAGCGCGCGATGGTACAATTGTCTATGCTAATCCCACATTTGAGAAGATTTTTGGGTATGGTCCCGGGGAAATTACCGGGAAGCATGTTTCTATAATAAATGCCCCCACTGAGAAAAGTCCTGAAGATAAGGTTAAGGAAATCGATAAAATCGGTGTGTGGCGTGGGGAAGTTTACAACGTCAAGAAAGAAGGTACGCCCTTTTGGTGTGACGCCAGTATTTCGATGTTTGAACATCCTGTATATGGGAGAGTCCAGGTGGCAGTCTATACAGACATCACCGAGCGCAAACGGGCGGAGGAGACACTGCAAACCAGGCAGTGCCGGACTCGCGGGGAGGCATCGGTCATGAAACGGCGAAAGGATGATTGATACGGCTGATATGTTTAGCACAAAATAATAAGATTACCAATTATAAATAAAAAATTAAAAGGAGGAAAAAAATGGAAAAGAAAAATGGAAAAAGTGAGCAGAAATTTGCAGGGGATATCGAAAGAGTGGTTGAGTACGCAAAAAAGGATTTAGCTACTCTTTTAGAGGGGAAAACGCTAGCCTACAGGAAAAAATTGGGTAATATCGCGGCACTTGTACCGGGGTATTCTTTTGCCTATCTAATTGCTTTAGACCCAAGTCTAGCGCCGGTCATCCGAAAAATTGGAAAAATGGTTGAATCCGCTGTAGTTGCGGATTTCGTAAAATCTTCGGACCTGGAAGGGCTAGTCACTGAAATAGCGGGGATCATAGAACTAGCAAAGCTAGGAGCCACTGGGGTTACCAAAATATCAGATGGGCACTTTATCTTGCGTGTAACAGAATGTGCAGATTGTGGGGGCATCCCAGATTTGGGACGACCACTATGTGCATTCGATGAAGGGCTCATTGAAGGAGCAATCTCAACAAAACTCGGTAAAGACGTTAGCGTGAAAGAAGAAGAATGTGTAAAAGAAGGCCTCAAATATTGTGATTTCACAATTAAAATTGTTGGATAGAATAAATAATCCGATAAAAGGTGCATGAAATGGCAAGTGAAGCCAAAAATCTCAAACAGGAGATAGAGTATCTAAAGAAGAGATTAGAACATAGCAAGCAAGAAAAGAAAACACTAGTCGAAGAAGTTACAGCGCTTCTAGGAAAAGTTGGAGAAGCAGCAAAAAGAAGAAAGGAAGCAGAAGAGGCGCTGAGAAAAGCGCACGATGAATTGGAGATGCAGGTTCAGGAAAGAACCAGAGAGCTGGCAAAGGCCAATGAAACATTAAAGGCTGATATCACCGAGCGCAAGCAGGCGGAGGAGGCACTGCGTGAGAGCGAGGAAAAGTATCGCAGTCTGGTGGAACACGCAAATGACGGCATTACAATCATTCAGGATAGTGTTGTGAAGTTCGCTAACACACGTCTGGTAGAAATGTGGGGGGGTACGGTTGAGGAGGTGCTTGAGACCCCCTTCGCCAACCATATCCATCCCGATCAACTCCCTGCCATGGTAGAGCGCTATCAGCAACGTATAGCTGGCGAAGACATCCCGCCAATGTATGAGACGGTTCTCCTGCGCAGTGATGGTAGTAAAGTGTATGTAGAGATCAGCGCAGGAGTGATTGCCTATCTTGGCAAGCCTGCTGACCTTGTCATGGTTCGCGATATCACCGAGCGCAAGCAGGTTGAAGAAGCGCTAAGAGAAAGTGAGGCGCGCTATCGCTCTTTGGTAGA
>JADHYC010000038.1 GCA_016782645.1 Fidelibacterota bacterium
ATAACAGGAGAATCCGGATAGAAATCAGATAAAAGTTTAGAAACTCTAATAGATTTTACTTTTTCGGGTATATAATCGAATCTTGAAATAGGTGGATCCAATAGCCCTTTTTTTCCCTTATTAAATTCATAAAGGGCAGAAACATATATGCCGGAAAATCTGGAAGCCAATCCTTTCAAAATTTCAATACGTGGCACTTTTTTTCTTCGTTTGTAAGCGACGAATTTTACTACTGATACTATTACCTCTTCAGCATCTCCAACAACGAAGAAGTCAATAAATGGAGCTAATGGTTCCGGATTATAAGCTCCAACTCCCCCGGCAATGACAAAAGGGTCACCTACTTTTCGTTGGTCCGACCATATCGGAATCCCGGACAGATCCAACATATTTAAAATATTCGTAAAAGTAAGCTCATAAGAAAGTGTAAATCCAACTATATCAAACTGATGAAGCGAGGTATGAGACTCAAGACTATATAAAGGAATAAAAAGTTTTCTGAGTTGTTTTTCAAAGTCCGGCCATGGAGCATATACACGTTCTGCAGACACTTCTGAGTCTCTATTTAGAATATGATAAAGTACCTGAAACCCATAATAGGACATACCGATGTCGTAAAGGTCAGGATAGGCAAGCACAATAGATGCTTTTATCTTTGAAAGGTCTTTGTGCTGTATATTAAATTCATGCCCTGCATAACGACCAGGCTTTTCTACAGACGGCAAAATCTCTCTATCATAATTGATAGAGTGAATATTTTTAATCAAAACAGTCTTTCTATAAAATCTTTTTATCTATAAAGGGTATTGGTTGGTTAAATAATTTAATTCATCCAAACCCTTCTGATAGTTTTTATCATGAGATGAAAATCAATTTTCAATATGCTGAATATTACTTAAAATTTTCGAGTTTATCAATATACATTTAAGCCGTTATTAGCCACAAAGGCACAAATTATTTAAAATATTCTTTTGAATAACGAAAATCAAACGACTCTTCAAAATTCATTATTCCTTGTTCATTATTCGATATTCGTTTTTAAAAATGTGTTAGGATTGAGGTACTTACACAACATTAAAAAATTTTATTGAACTTCTTATTGTTTGATTTAGATTATCCAATAACACAAAAAATCAGGAGTAAGGATGAGTACACTAATTGCATACGCTACAAAACATGGCTGCACGGAGAAATGTGCTAAAAAAGTTGCTAATAAATTACCAGACGCCGTTGAACTTAAAAACCTAAAGAATAAGATGGATGTTAATATCACAAAATATGAAGCCGTCATCATCGCCGGATCAATTCATACTGGACAAATCCAAAAAGAGATTAAGAACTTTTGCAAAGATAACCAGGATATTTTAAAACAGAAAAAAATCGGTTTATATATCTGTTGTATGGATGAAGGGGAAAAGGCTGAAAAACAATTTGAGAATGCATTTCCGGAGGAATTACGAAAAGTTGCCATTGCAAAAGGTCTCTTTGGTGGCGAGTTCAATTTCGATAAGATGAATTTTGTAGAGCGTTTCTTAGTTAAGAGAATCGCTAAAGTCAAAGAAAGTGTTTCAAAAATAAAGGAAGAAAATATTGATAAATTTGTTGAAAAGTTTTAACTATAAAATGATGAAACAATCGAGGAGACAATAATGGATAACAACGCTAAAATATTGAAAATGAGAAAATGGGTAGTTTTGGTGTTTGTGTCTCTACTAGGTTTATCTATACTGAATTGCAATAGACTTAGGGAATATAAACAGAAGGTCGACGCAATTGTCATTGATGATATTGACCTGCAGCAGGTGAGTGATGGTGAATACATTGGTGAATGTGATATGGATCTGGTTCGGGCAAAAGTGCTAGTAAAAATCAAAGATCACCGTATTACCGAAATTGAACTGCTTGAACATGATCATGGCAGGGGTGAAAACGCAGAAGTCATTCCGGAAAAAGTTGTAGAAGTACAGTTATTGAAAGTAGATACGATTACAGGCGCAACTTGCAGTAGCAAAATCATTCTTGAAGCGATTGAAGACGCTCTGAAAAAAGGTATGAATTGATTTGATTTTCTCAATGTATTATGTTGAAACTCTTTACTCATCAGAATAAGGAATCATCACACCAAATATAAAATAAACGATAAGACCAGGTAACGCTCCACTCCATAGAATAAACAAAGCAGTGATAACCCGGATTAAGTTCGAATCAACTCCGAAATATTCTCCAAGCCCGCCACAGATACCTAAAAATTTCCTGTCATTCCTGGACCTGTAAAACCGCTTTAAGTATGTTCGACGTCCACAATTAGAACAGATTAATGTATCTCCTTCTAAAACATGCCCGCAGTATTTACATTTTTTCATTATTGTTCCTTTTCTCCTGCGAGACCGAGATCATCTGCGATAGTTTTCATCGCATCAATAACTCTTTGAATATGTTCGGTTTCATCAACACGCAGCTCTTCAATTCCCTGTTTGATTTCCTCCCTGTCTATTTTCGCAGCAAAAGATTTTGCCTTAAATTTTTTCTTCACTGATTTCGGCTTAACATCAAGGATGCTTTTAGAAGGTCGAACCAGAGCAACAGCAATTATAAATCCCGTAAGCTCATCAACAGCGAAAAGTGTTTTTGCCATTAGTGAGTCTCTCGTTACCCCAGTATATGAAGCGTGCCCCATTATTGCCTGGCGCATTTCTTCCTGATAGCCTTCTTCCTCAAGAATTTCATTTCCACGATAAGGATGATTTTCCTCATCTGGATATTTCTCATAGTCAAAGTCATGCAGCAAACCTGTTACTCCCCAAAGTTCAATATCTTCTCCATAAAAATCGGCATAATAGCGCATAGCAGCTTCGACAGCAAGAGCATGTTTTCTTAAACTCTCTGTCTTAGTGTACTTGCATAAAAGATTCCAGGCTTTTTCTCTATCCATTTCTATCCTCCAAATGGGTTTTTAGTTATAATCATCCATGCCATTTCCAGAAAAAAGTTTGAGGCAAATTCCTTTCTTTAAAAGAATCCGTTTAAAACGCCTCTCATAAATTATGTTATATTGCTCTTCTTTGTCGGGAAATCGTTCCAGAATCTTCCACTTAACTGACTCCAGGAATTTAGTAGCTTCTATTTCGGTAAAATTTTCAGTTCTTAATTTATTTACAACAAGATCAGAATATCTCCTGAGCCATTGAATCTTATTTTCTTCTTCATACTTTTTTTGTGAGATATTTCTCAGCATTTTTCGTTTCTTCAATTTTTTAACTATTAAGATCCTCTAAGGGTAACCTTTGTGGAAATAGTGCTACTATTAATTATCATATCTACGATCTTAATAAAAATCTGTGTGAAATCTTCATAATTGATAAATCGATGGGTGACGGTCTCTCAAAACATCGTTATATGGTGTAATCATCTTATTAAGAGCCTCTTCAGGATTGATGCCAACAATCAGTACATCTTCTTCATTTTCGGAGAGATTGCCAAGTCGTTTTCCACACGGGTCTGTTACCTGACTTTTCCCAGTAAAAGTGAGAGGTTGTTTTCCTTCTATCATTTCAGTACCGATTCTATTCCCAGTAGCTGTAAAAACTCGGTTTTCGATGCTTCTCGTTATCATAGCATTCTGACAATAGGGCAATACGAGATTAGCAGGATGGGCAATTATTTGGGCTCCCTGCAGAGCAAGAGTTCGTACCATCTCCGGAAAAATCCAATCAAAGCATATCATAACTCCGACTTTAACTTCGTTAATACCGAAAACAGGTGGAGTTTCAGTTCCAGGTGAAAACCACTTTTTCTCTTCATAAAAAAGATGAACTTTGCGATAGACACCTAAAAATTCTCCTTTATCAAAAACAGCTGCACTATTAAAAAAACTATCATCAGCACGTTCCATAACCCCTATTACTATCGCCGATTGAATATCACTTGAAAGTTTCAGTAGAATTTTTGAAGATTCGCCCAAAGGAAATATTTCAGCGAGTTCTTCAATTTCATCTTTGGAGCTAAACTGGTAACCGGTTGTGCATAACTCCGGCAGAATCCAGAGGTCAATATTAGATTGTGAAGAAAGCTTTTCTTCTATTTTCTTAAGATTAGTGTTTTTATCGCCCCAGATGGGTGCAAACTGAAAAATTCCAAGTTTCATAATTTCTTATAATCCGTTTAAAAATTTAAATGTAAAGTCAATCCAAAGAGCAGAAATAATGATTCTGACTAATTTTTACTCACTTTTATCTCAAGCATTGTCCCAAGATATTTTCTTTTCGCACGTACAGGTCTAAGCAGTAAAGTAGAATTATCATCTTTAATTATACATTCTTCCTTCAAACCTGTAGTTATCTTTTCCTCAATGGCTTTGAATATCTCCTGAGGCAAAAATCTGCTTATCTTTTCTTTAATAAATCCATCTTCAACATTGAAAAATTCTCTTGCCAATCTATTCAAATAGGTTATTTCACCTTTTCTATTACATACTAAAATCATTGTCTTCATTTCATCAGTTTTTATCTTCAGAGCTTTCGAGACAAGTTTAAGATAATCCCTTTCCTCAGAAATATCTTTATATTTTTTCTTTTTTCTAATTTCACTTCTGATAAAGAAGATCCTCGGTAAGGGTGTAAACCAATACATAAAAAGAAAGGGTACTTCCTTTAATTTTACCAACGACTTTATAATCTTAAATTTAAAAACATCTATCTTTTTTTGAGATAAACTTGTCAGGGTTTTAGCTTCAACTTCGTAACCATAACTCTTGCATATATATCTGACTTTATCTACTAAATCCCTATCAGATACATGAATGTGAACATAAGTGCATCCATCGCTGTACCTTATTATTAAAGCATTGTAATCTATCTTATTGGGGAGAGACCTTAATCTGTCGCTTATTCCCTCTCTTTCCACACTGCCTTTAATACTACATTCTACACAAAAACCAGGATATTTTGCTTTATATTTTAGACTGGCGATCTGATCTTTTATTTCTTTTTCCAGATTTTGATTAAGCTTCCTGACTTCATTATTAAGTGAAATGCCTAATGTATCCAGCCATCCTTGTAGAAAAATGATAAAGCCCAATCCTCCTGCATCGGATACATCGCTCTCCCTTAAAATCTTGACCTCTTGCACACTGGGGTTTAATAGCTCCTTCACACTGGTAGAATAGCTCTTCTCTATGATATATGAAAATTCACTTCTTTCTCTCAGGGCTTTCTCTGCTTGTTCGCCAAACACCCTCATCACTGAAAGCATCGTTCCCTCTTTCGGGTCACCAAAAGAAGTATAAACGCTCTCGGTACCCTTTTTCAATGCTCCAACAAAGATCTCAGGATCCAAATTTTCATTTTTGGAAAGATGGGATTTGATATAATTACTAATCCCTAAAATATATTGGGATAGTGCATTACCAGAACATCCTCCTCCCTTATTAAATGCAAATCTGGAAATTTTTTCAATAGCCTCAACAAAAGAACCCCTTTCACTTAAATTAGTAGTAGCGCCAGCGATAGGTTTTAACATATTTCTGCCAGTATCTGAATCATTAACAGGGAAAATATTTATACTATCTATAATTTTTCGATGTCTTCTTAATTTTTTCTCTGCCTCTTTAAACATTTTGATTAGAAGAGAACTATTTATATAATTATAACCAAGTCGAAGAATTGATGCACTATATAGATTAGGCCCAGTGTGAGTGGCAACTAACTTGTTCGCTTGCCTATAAGAAACCCCCTTTATATTATACTTTTTTTTAAGTATCTCATATAGTCCCTGTAAAATAATTCTCTGTCTTTCAACTGAATAGCCCAGAACAAGCTCAATTGTTTCCTTATATCCAATTCTTCTACGTATATCTTGAAGCATCCTTTTCTGGACATCAGCCTTTCTCACAGTACTAACCGGACTGGGAACACTCTCTACGAAACTGATAATTGTAACAATTCCCAAAAGATCTGCTATCTTAGTAAGGATGCTTTTGTGTAACGGAACCCTTCCACTTCTCCTCACATATTCTAAGTTATCAATAGGAGCAATAAAAAATATCCTCTGTTTTGCCTCCTCTATACGCTCAATAATTTCATCGAGACTTTTACCCTGTTTTGCAACTTTTGCAGCTTCAACAACAAGCAGTCCCTCAGGATCAAATGCCTGATTTGCGTCAATTATTTCTATTCTTCTGTCATATCTTCTGCTAATGTCATTGGCTGTAATCACAATGTTATCATATATTTTGCTTAAACTTTTTGCCAACAAAATGCAGCATATTTCTCTTTCATCCTTCTGAACAATATCTTCAAGAAACTCTTGACACCATTGAATATCTGCGGCTGCAGATACCGGAGCTTCGTTTTTATTCTTTATCTTACCCAAAAAATTATAATAATCATCTAAAGATGAGAAATATCTGAGGTTAGCACGATCCTCTTGCAAATTATATATATATGGGTCCCCCTTTATCCTCACTTCCTTACCGTCTGCATCACTAATCAAGAATGGAATTACTGATATTCCATACTTTTTAACAGTTACTTCATCTAAGTTTGAAGACTCATCAGTAATTATTTTTACAGGCATTCTTTACCTAAATTTTTTCATTAAATTAATCCAAATCCCAGATTCAGTATAAATATGACATATAGTATTAATAAAAAAACTCCTTCAATTCTTGATAACTTCTTACCAATAAATAAAAATACAAATAACAGGATAGTAACAACCATCATAAAGGGATTCTCAAACTTTATCACACTTGTATCTATCTTTAATGAATAGATCATCGGTATAATTCCTAACACAAAGGCGGTATTAAAAAGATTACTCCCGATGATATTACCTATCGAAATATCATCTTCTTTTTTAACAACTGCAATCACACTTGTAAAGAGCTCCGGTAAAGAAGTACCTAGAGCAACTATGGTAAGACCTATTATAAGTTCTGAAATGCCAAAAGCACGAGCTAAACCAACTGCTCCTCTTACTGTTAGATTACCACCAATTACCAGTCCTCCCAATCCCAAGAAAGATAAAGCCAGGTTCTTAACAATATTCCCCCTTTCAATATTTTTTATTTCGACATTACCTCCCTTACGTACCTTGCGATTAGCAATTATAAACGACATATAAATGATAAATAAAATTAGAAGAATAGCGCCCTCGTAAAAAACTAAACGCCCATTATAACAAAAGATTATAAAAATAGCAGTTATTACTAATAGAACTGGAAAGTCGAGAATAAATATCCTTCTCTTTGCTTTTATAGGACGAATAACAGATGATATTCCAAGAACTAATAGAACATTTGCCAGATTACTACCAACAATATTTCCAACACTAATATTGTCAACTTTTTCAATAGCACCAAATAAACTGACAACAAACTCAGGCATTGATGTACCAAGAGCAACAAGTGTTAAGCCTACTACAATTTTTTTAACTCCGAATGAAACGGCAATCGAAGAACTGCCATTTACAAGAAAATTCGCACCGTAGTAGAGTAAAACAAATCCAGTTAAAAAATAGACAATATACATTTAGGTCTCTTACTCAATATTTTCTGATTTTTCGAAACTTATGGAATCTTTGCACTTATGTTCAGTTCGGAGTAAATATTCTCTAAACCTCTACGGATATATTTAATATCCGGATGGTTCTTGTGAAAAGATTTCTTCAAGGGTTTTAATGCCCTATTAAAAAAATATTCAGCCTTTTGAAGATCACCAGACTTTGTATACAAATCCGCCAGCTTTGTAAGAATTTTTCCTACATTTGGATGGTTATAACCGAAGTTCGCTTCTAAAAAAGATAGAGATTTCCAATAAAACGATTCGGAAATTTCAGGACAGTCAAGACGATCCTTAATTTCCGAAATCTGGTATAGGTAGACACTTTTCCTTATTTTCCAGTGCATGTTTAATCGCTCAACCAGGCTGATTAATCTATTGAGAATTGCTTCTGCTTTCTTATAATCCTGCTTTGCTGTGTAGAAAGACGCCAAGTTTTGCAAGGTTGGAATTAGCTCCTCTGAAAACTGTCCTAAATTCTTCTCCTTAATTTGTAAAGCTCTTGAGTAATATACTTCAGCTTCTTCAGCATTTCCTAAGAGATCATTTATCCAACCAAGATTGTTCAATACTTTAGCTGTTTCAGAATGTCCAACTCCAAAAAATAATTCAGAAAAGTTAAGTTCTTCCTCGACAACCCAAAGGGCTTCCTGATATTGTCCTTTTGATATTAAGAAAAATATTCGCTTATCAAATGAACACAACTGATTGAAATTTGAAAATATCGTTACCATAAATAACTCCAGAGTTGACTTGTATCTTATACAAAATTAAAAATCAAGATTTCTGTTCAAAGTAGTATTTTCAGATTAATATGGCAATATAAATCGGTAATTGTTTTAACTAAATCAGTTTTTAACTGAGTCTTCGCCAATTCTATTAACAATTCTTGTAGTAATAATATCGATTTGAGAATTCTGAAACAATTCCTCCAGTTTCCCATGCTTACATTATGATAATTTTTCTATTTTATTATAAGATTTAAATTAAAAACCAGTTCAATTTCCCATACACATATATTTCTTATAAACTAAAAATTAATCACTTACATAACGGTGTAAAACTATTTACCGTCGGAAAATTAGTAAGAAAATAATGTTGACTTTTAGAAAATATTCACTTAAAATAATCTGTCATTTGATTTATTTGAATAACCATATAATGAAGGAGTATCCCAATGGTTGATCTTTTTCTACAAGGCGGACCTTTTATGTGGCCGATTCTCGCACTATTAGTTTTCGGCCTCATGATTACACTTGAAAGAATCTATACTTTAACAAAAGCATCCTTAGTTACCAGAAGATTTATTCCAAGGATTAATAAGGCATTGGAAGATAAAGGGGTAGATGCAGCATTAGAAGTTTGTAAAGAAACTCCAGGACCTATTGCTGAGGTTTTTCATGCCGGACTTTCCCGTGCAGATCAAGGTATTGAGGTTGTTGAAAAATCTATAGAAACTGCAGGCTCTATTGAGATGGCTTTTCTTGAAAAAGGAATGATTTGGTTATCTACAGTTATCACAGTTGCTCCCATGTTAGGATTTGCCGGAACAGTTTCAGGTATGGTAAGAGCATTCCAAGATATTGCTGCTGCAAATGATATATCTCCTGCTGTTGTAGCAAGTGGTATTTCAGAAGCGCTTCTGACTACTTTATTCGGTCTTATAGTCGGTATTAGTATCCAGATTTTTTACAATCTCTTTACATCACGCGTAGATGGTATCATCATTGATATGGAAGAAAATTCGGTAAATCTTTTAGATACCTTAGCCTCTAGTGAAGTGAATAAGGTATAGAGATAATAATCATGGGCTTATTAAAAAAGAAAGGGATCCGCGAGGTAGAAATACCATCAGGCTCAATGGCTGATATTGCCTTTCTTATTCTTATTTTCTTTATGGTCGCTACGACTATTGATATGGATAAGGGGATACAACTGATACTACCTGCAGAAGGGGATGTTGTAGAGATATCTAAGAAAAATATTACAAATCTCATAATTGATCCAAAGGGAAGAGTATTACTGGATAACAAAGAAATAGAGATCAATAAAATTAAACCCATAATTGAAGGTATCATACTGAAGAACCCGAAGATGATATTTTCAGTAAAAACACATTCAAGAACTAAATACCAAACATATATTGAGGTTCTTGATCAGCTAAAACAGACAAGTGCAAAAGTTTCAATTGCCGAATAAAAGAAATAAAAATGAAACTTAAAAAGAAAAGCAAGCTTAAAACCACAATTCCAACTACCGCAATGCCAGATATTATTTTTATGTTGATTTTCTTTTTTATGGTGTCTTCTGTTTTGCGTGATTACGAAGGATTGAACGTCATCCTTCCCAAAGCAAAGCAGATTGAGAAACTCGCCTCAAAAGTTCATGTAACTTACTTATGGGTGTCAAAAGAAGAATTGATCTCAATTGATGGTAAACTCTTAGATGTTAAAAGTATCAGGAACATTATGTATGAAAAACGAACAACTGATCCACACCTTATTGTATCTATAAGATCAGATCAACGAGTGAATATGGGACTTATGAACAAGATTCACAAAGAATTAAGATTAGCAGATGCGCTTAAAGTAAATTATTCTACAAAGACAGCCATTTAAAGGTTTTATCAAATGATTCTTAGAAAAAATCCCGAAGCCAGCCTAAAATTGCGATACAATCTAGTTATGAGAATAGGACTCGTAGCAAGTCTAACTTTTCTCATCGGTGTAATGGTACTATTCCCGAAGTTTGAACAAAGAAGTTCTATACAGAAAGATGTCCAAATAATCATTGAAACCACAGATATTCCAATAACAGAACAAAAAATTGAACTGTCAAAGCCACCAGCAAGACCTTCAATTCCAGTTGAATCTGACGATGAAGATTTTTCCGAGGATATTTCAATGGATATAGCTATGGACTTTGATGACTATGTAGCATGGGAAGCACCACCTGCCCCTCCTGAGGAAAATGGAGGTCCAACTATTCGCTTCATCCCTTATGACGAACCACCAACACCAATTGGCGGTTTTGAAGCAATTCAAAGGAATGTTATTTATCCTGAAATTGCACAGGAAGCCGGTATAGAAGGAACAGTTGTCATTCAGGCATTTGTCGATAAAAAGGGAATAGTACAAGATTGCGTTATACTTAAAGGTGTGCCAAATACCGGACTTGACGAGGCTGCGATTGATGCTATAAAAATGACCCGTTTCATACCTGCTATGCAAAGAGACAGGAAAGTTGGTGTTTATATTTCGATTCCTGTAATTTTCAAGCTGAGGAGTTAGCACAAAAAATCACAATAACTTTTAAAAAGGCGATATAGAAATATCGTCTTTTTTATTTAATCACCAAAACATATAGTACAAAACAACTACTTCTAACGGCTTTAAGTTGTAGTTACAATTCTAATTATCTTTTGCACCTTGATCTACCCAGTCCCCAATAAGTTTAATATCCGAAGAAATTAAAGGATCTCTACCGAATGGCATTCTATCACCAATACTTGGAGACTGCTGGGATACTTTTTCGTATAATAAACTTTGATCCGCCTGATAGGGAATTAATATAGGAGAATTTTCATTTTCACCACTCATCATGGATGAATATGAAGAAAGGTCAAGATTTGCAGATCCACCTGCACCATGGCAATCCATACATTTTGTGTTGAAAATTGGTTGAATGTCATGAGAAAAACTAACTTCATATTCTTCACTTGGCTCACAATAAAATAAAGAAACAATGATAATAATTAATACTCCTATACAAATAGATATATATGTTATTTTCTTCATGGAAACCCTTTCCTTTATAGATGTTGTGAAATACTAACAGATGAAATCGTTCCAATGTTCCCCAGACTTACAAATGCTATATCAAAATGAAACTTATTTAATTTTACTCCAATTCCTGCTGATGAACCTGCTAAGAAGTCTTTAAAAGTCTGCTGGGCATTTATCTGAAACCTTCTCGTTGATGTACCCCACCGGAGAAAGAAACGATCTTGAAAGAGAAACTCCCCACCAATCCGAGCAACATATTCATCCTTATAAACTCGATACGCATCAATAGCTAAAATCATAGGAAGATGCGCAAGATGTTTAGATACTCCAATTATAAAAGTTGTAGGAAGAGGTTCATCTTCAGTGTTATATCCTGATACTATACTTCCAAAGTTACGATAGCTAAAGCCGACAGCAAGAGTTGAATTGCTATCATAGTAGAGAACTCCTATTGATCCAAGAATAGCATTTGCGGATAACAGATTAAGATTTGAATGGATAAATGATACTGAAGCTCCAGCACTTAATTTCTGTCTTATATTAGTTCCATAAGCTATACCCATATTTAAATCATTAACACAAAAATTTCCTGTATCCTCACCCTCACGATTTCTTTCAGTAAAAGATCCATAGTCAAGGTAATGTACAATAACAGCACATCTACCTTTCACGGGGGCATTCATTATTGCAAAACCTGTTGTCGAATAAATATCAAGAACAAACGATGTATAACTAACCTGTAAAGAGGGAGGAGCACTGGAAAGAGTACCCGGATTAGATAAAATTCCTGCTCCGTCATTAGTCAAACCACAAACAGCTGAACCCATCCCCCAGCCACGAGAATTAATAGGGTGATTCAGTCCCTGAAATAGGGCTTGTGCTTGCATTGTATCAATAGTGCTAAAAAGAGCAATTAGCAGACAAAATCCAATAAATCTACTCACTGATTCTGTTCTCATCTTTTTCTTGATCTTCCCATATTTTAGTAGTTTCTCTGTTTCGATAACGAACACTCAGATAAGCTAAAATAAGAAGTAACGGCATAATAAGCCACAAAATATATTGAATATCCAGAAGAAATACCCATCTATATGTTTTGGAAATATATTTTTCCCAAAAATATGAGAAGTTTGAATAATCAATACCTGTTGTAATTGTAATACTATTCTCAAAACTCTTTCCTAATCGCATATTATCGAATATCTCCCTTATAATTCCAAACCCATAAACCTGAACAAGATATTCTATTACTGAAGTACTTTCGTCGTATGCAAGTTCTGCTTTCAGATTGCTGAAATTTAATATATCAGACAATTTATCTAACGGTATTAATTTTTTCTTAGCGATAGCTCTTGAGAGAACTATTTTACTGCGCAAATTATACTCTTCTGATAAATATACCGCCAACCCTTCATTAAACCATACTGGAGTTAAATTAAGAGGCACTTGTTGACCTTGAATGATATGAACAAGTTCATGAACAATTGTTGTTCTGAAACTTCTAAGAGTAGAGTAAGTAAGGTCAGGGGTTTTAATAACTACAATTCCCTTAGGAAAAAGAGTCATGCCATTTGCCCATGAAGGAAAATCAAAACCAATATATCTTCGAAATTGATCCTCAGAATCTACCAGAATATAAATTATAGTATCTTCAGGATTACCAATTACAGAACAAATCTTCGGAAGGCTTTTTTTAATCGTTGACTCAGTATATTTTGCGAGTTCTTCATATTTTTTAGAGTATTGAATTTTAATATCTAATTCACCGCACTTCGAATTATCTGCAAGTAACGGAAAATATGATAGAAATAAACTGATGATACTGAGGATTACTCTTTCACACATCATTAGTAACCGGTAGTCTTTTGCAATTTATAAACCGCACCCGATAAGCCATTTCCAATATTCACATTTTCCCGAAGGGATTCCACTGGAACACTCTTTACGTTTCAGATTACAGTAAATCCAATGGGTCAATATCTATTGTAATTCGAGCAAGTCTATTTAAAGAATTATACGTTTTGGAATTAATGAAATTGACCAATAGTCTCCTGAGTGATGCTCCATTGGGATCATTATCTTTCCTGGATTTGATTATTACTAAAAATCTATATCTATTTTTTATCCGGCTTAGCGGTGCAGATGTAGGTCCGAGTACTTTCTTAGAGCCTTTTCTTCGTATCAAGAAATTGACAACTTTCTTTGACACTTCTGAGGCTCTTTCTCTATTCGAATCAGAGATCAAGATAAGAGCTAAACGGCTGAATGGAGGATAGCTTGTAGGATTGCGCTCATTGAGTTCAAAATTCGAAAACTTTACGAGATTTTGTTGTATTGCACATCGGATAGTAAAATCCTCTTGATTAAAAGTTTGAATAACAACTTCACCCCGAATATTGCCCCGACCAGAACGACCTGTAACTTGATACAACAATTGAAAAACACGTTCACGCGCTCTGAAGTCAGGCATATAAAGTCCAATATCTGCATTGAGCACTCCAACCAGTGAAACATTCGGAAAGTCTAATCCCTTAGCAATCATCTGAGTACCAAGAAGGATCTGGATCTCGTTTTTCTCAAACTTTCGCATCACTCTCTGTAAGTGATCTTTTTGTGGTGTAGTATCCAAATCCAGACGCGATATGGAAAATTCCGGAAATTTTTCTTTTAAAACTGATTCAACTTTTTGCGTCCCAAAACCCGGATATAAAAACTTTGTTTCATCACATTTAGGGCAAATCGATGGTGGTCGTTCAATAAGATTACAGTAATGACACATCATTACAGAGGTCTTTTTATGATAAGTCAAGGATATATCACAATTCCTGCATGACGGCACCCAACCGCAGGAAGAACAAAGCACAATATTAGAATACCCACGTCTATTTTGTAGAAGTAATACCTGCTGTTTCTTATCAACCTTTTCTTTTATTTTTTCAAGAAGAAATGAGGAAAATGGATCGTTATAATTTCCCGTCTTTTTCCATTCTTCCTTTAAGTCAACTACATGTATAATTGGTGAGGGTACTTTGGAGTGCCTCCGGGGAAGTTCAACCTTTGTTAATTTCCCTATTACTGCATTGTACTGACTTTCAAGGCTTGGCGTTGCTGAACCAAGCACTACTGTTGCATTACTTTCCAAGCCTCGAATAAGGGCGGCATCTCTCGCATGGTATCTGGGGTCCATTCCCCTTTGCTTATAGGAAGAATCCTGTTCTTCATCAACTATAATCAGACCAAGATCGGGAATTGGAAGAAAAATAGCGCTTCTGGCTCCTATAACAACAGGATATTTACCTTTTAATATAGACCTCCACACCACATTTCTTTGTGCTCTGCTCAAATAACTGTGCCAAATTGCGATCTTGTTTCTGAACTCTCCACGAAAACGACCCGCAAGATGCGTTGTCAGTGTAATTTCCGGTACAAGAATGATTGTACTTTTTCCTGAAGATATCGCTTCCTTTATAAGTTTAATATAAACTTCAGTTTTACCACTCCCGGTTAGACCCTGGAGTAAAAATGAAGAAAATTTTTCAGATAGGATACTATCTCTAATTTTATTAAATGCACTTTCCTGATCTAAATTTAATGTTACATTTTTCCGTTTTATATTGTACTCTTTCCATAGATTATCAATAGTTGTATCAACTTTAGCAATAGAAATCAGGTTCTTCTTCATAAGTGACTGGAGAGCACTTTGAGAAAATCTATTTAACTCACTGCCTTTAAGAACTCCTTCTGAATTTCTTAGAGCATTTATTATTTCCCATTGTCGAGGAGCTCTTTTTATTAAATTACTTTTTTCTATTTCCAGTTCGCTAAACCTTGATGTTAACCGAATAATTTTCTGAATAGTTCCAGTTTGTCGTTTCTTTTGAAAGGTTGGATATTCAGTTATTAAACCTCTTTTTTTCAGTAGAGCAACACCTTTTTTTATATAAGGTGAATCGAAATAACGCTTCAGATTTGATAAAAGAACATCACCTTTTCTAAAAATTCTATTATAAAGAGGTTTGTAAAGTTCAGGCACCTCACTTTCATTATCACCGGTTATACAAATCCTTCGATGCTTTTGAAGACGGTATTCGGCAGGAATAGCTGTAGATAAAACCTTTCCAAGAGGGGTCAGATAGTAGTTTGATAATCTTTTTAAAAATGAGAATAATTCAGCAGAAAATATTGGCGTAGGGTCTATTATTTCGATGATCGGTTTTATTTTTATACCATCCGGTCTTGTCGAATTGACATTAACTATAAAACCGATTGCAGGACTATTTTTTAATGGGGCAACAACTCGCTGCCCGGGATAATTATCGAAATCCATATCGGCTGGAACTTCATAAGTAAAGTACCTCCTTTGAGTTATGGGAAAAATTACTTCTATAAATTGATTTGAACTTTTCACAAAGAGAATATACTAAAAATTTAAAACAAGTTTACTATTAGATATAATACTAGGTAGTAAAAGATTTATATAAGACCTGTATCAAATTTTTTATAAAACAAGACGAAACATTAAATGTTTTGTCTTACTAAAGGAATTGAATTTATAGTGATATAATTAAACTTTTATAACCCAGAGCTTTACGGCTGTTGAGATATCAGGATGTAATTTTATAGGAATATCGTAAATCCCAAGAGCTTTGATCGGTGTTTCTAAGAGTACTTGCCTTTTATCTATTTCATAACCCTTTTCCTGCAATTGCTGAGCAATTTCCTGGCTGGTGATAGACCCAAATACTTTATCTTCTTCACCAACCTTTACCGGAATAGTAATAGACAGGCTTTTAAGCTTTTCAGCCAGTTCTTTAGATTTTATTAGAGCCCGATTCTTTTTAAGATCTCTCAAGCGAGCTTCCTCTTCTAATCGCTTTATATTCTTTTTAATTGCTTTCAGGGCTATATTCTGAGGAAAAAGGTAGTTGCGGGCATATCCATCTTTTACCTCTATTTGTTCTCCGGCTTTGCCCAATGCCTCAAAATCACGACGTAATATTACATGCATAAGAACCTCCTACTCCAGAGAATTGTTAATATCCTCGAGTTACATCATAAGTATAGGGTAAGAGAGCAATATTTCTTGCGCGTTTTATTGCTTTCGTTAATTCTCTTTGATGATTTGCACAAGTACCGGTTATACGGCTGGGAATTATCTTCCCCTGTTCAGTAATAAATCTTCTTAGAGTCCTGTAATTTTTATAATCGATAACATTATTGCGGTTTTCGCAAAATTTACAGATTTTTCTTCTACTAAGCATTGCCATGAATTTCCCTTTCTCTCCAATATAGTTTTTAAACAAATAAATGTAAGATAATTACAATTTTAATAAATAATTTTTCCTGCTTATTCAGACTCCTTCCCAGCATTATTAACTTCTGGCTTCTTCTTAAGACAAACCGTAATACATGACATTATTTCAGGTGCTAATTTCATCCAATCTTCTAATTCTCTTATTAACTTAGAATTTTCAGTTTCAAATTGAACGAGAACATAATTACCGTAGTTGTGTTTTTCAACTGGATAAGCAAGTCGCTTCTTACCCCATCCCTCAAGGAAAAACACATCTCCTTTCAGTTTAGCAATTTCCGCTTTGACAGAATCAATAACCTTTGTTAATCTATCATGCTCATAGTTCGGATTGATAATAAAAAGATTTTCGTAATACTTCACCAGTTGGACTCCTTATTTTTAATTTTAATCATTGTTACCTCAACAGAGGTGCAATAACAAGCGATACAACAGACATTAATTTTATCAATATATTCAGCGAAGGACCGGCAGTATCTTTGAATGGGTCCCCAACAGTATCACCGGTAACAGCTGCTTTATGAGTATCACTTCCCTTGCCACCAAGGTTTCCAGCCTCTATATATTTTTTCGCATTATCCAACGCTCCTCCGGTATTTGCCATAAAAATAGCCATTAAAACGCCGGATACTGTGACACCTGCAAGAAGACCTCCCAACATCTCTTTGTTTATAAAACCAAAAATAGGGGGAATAGCAACTGCCAGGGCACCAGGCAATATCATTTTTCTGATGGCTGCCGAAGCAGATATATCAACGCATTTATGATAATCAGCTTTAGCTTTGCCTTCCATAAGACCAGTAATTTCCCTGAATTGTCTTCGTACCTCTTTGATCATTTCAAACGCTGTTTCCCCTACAGCACGTATCAAAATACCACTGAAGATATATGGCAACATTCCACCGATAAAAATTCCTGCCATAACAAACGGGTCGGTTAAATCAATAGATTTTATTCCTGCAGAAATCTGAAAAGCAGCAAAGAGCGCAAGTGCAGTTAGAGCAGCAGAACCAATAGCAAAACCTTTCCCTATTGCAGCAGTAGTATTTCCAACTGCATCAAGTTTATCAGTTCGCTCTCTAACATCTTCACCCAATTCAGCCATTTCAGCAATTCCACCTGCATTATCGGCAACGGGTCCATAAGCATCAATAGCCAATTGGATTCCAGTTGTAGATAACATACCAAGTGCTGCAATTGCAATTCCATAAAGACCTGCCACCGAATACGCTACCATAATAGCACAGGCAATAAATATTACTGGCAACATTGTAGAAAACATGCCCAGACTCAAACCCGCAATAACATTAGTAGCAGGACCAGTTTGTGACTGCCGGGCAATCCATTGTACCGGTTTTCTCGATTCGGAAGTGTAATACTCGGTAATAACTCCTATTACAATCCCGACAACCAAGCCTGAAAAAATTGAAATGAAAATATCAAAAGCACCGATATATTGAGTTACTCCCGTCATATTGTTGACAAATAAAGTTGTTTCAGAAATAAATAAAGTTGTTATAGGATAAGTAAGCGCAATCATTAGAATATCGGCAGTAAAAGTACCTCTATTTAGAGCAGCTTGAGGATCCGCACCTTCACGTGTCTTTACAAGAAAAGATCCAACTAATGAACAAATTACTCCTAAACCGGCAAGAATCAATGGCAAAATAACGAGATTTAAACTATAAGCAGCACCAATAACCATAGCTCCAATCATAGACCCAATATAACTTTCGAAAAGGTCAGCACCCATACCAGCGACATCACCAACATTATCGCCAACATTATCAGCAATAACAGCCGGGTTTCTGGGATCATCTTCCGGGATACCGGCTTCGACTTTTCCCACAAGGTCTGCTCCAATATCCGCCGCTTTAGTATAAATACCACCACCCATGCGTGCAAAAAGGGCAACTGAACTTGCTCCAAGACTAAAACCACTGAGAATCGGCAAAACCAGATCATTAAGATTCTTTTCCCCTACTCCAAAAACTCTTCCATAAATAGTAAACAGCACGCTAAGTCCGATTATACCTAACCCTACTACACTCATTCCCATAACTGATCCGCTGGAAAATGCAATATTTAGTGCTTTATTAAGGCTATTCCTTGCTGCCTGTGTAGTTCGTACATTTGCCTTTGTTGATATACGCATGCCAATATATCCTGCTAATCCTGAACAAATAGCCCCAACGATAAAGGATACTGCAACCAGGCGATTCCAACTCCTGTTTCCAATAGTTAAAAGGACGGCAACAGCAACTACAAATATCAAAAGAACTTTGTATTCTCTTGAAAGAAAAGCCATTGCACCCTCTCTAATATGGTCAGCAATAGTTTGCATTTCTTTATTACCAGAATTCTGCTTAGAAATCCAGATAGCTTTTATTAAAGCAAAACCCAATGCAACAACACCTGCTGAAATCGAGATAAAAGTCCAATTTAACGAACTGGTTCCGCTCATTTGACTTCTCCCTGACCTTGTTTTGCAGATAGATTTATGCGATTGTATTTATTCATAACGGATGAGATGTCGTTATTAACAAAATCAATTATACTTGATATGCTTATATCAATGACCTCATTTAAAGTGGGCAGTTCACTCTTTTGGAAATCCGATAGAACAAAAACTTCTGACGGAACATCTTTTTCCTGAGGTCCAATTCCAAGCCTTAGTCTCGGAAACTTGGTAGTTTCAAGATAATTTGTAATAGACCTTATCCCTTTATGACCACCATCAGAACCTTTTTTCCTCAAACGAATTCTACCTAAGGGTAAATCGACATCATCATAAATGACTAGAAGGTTTAATGGGGAACAATCAAAGAAGTTTAAGATTTGTTTAGCAGCTACTCCACTGTTGTTCATAAAACATAACGGCTTACAAAAATATACTTCATAATCCAGATTCTCTGGAGAATCTGAAGCATTCTGCGAATAGGCATAAACAAAAGAACCTTTTGCAGAGGTGAAATTCATACCCCATCTTTCAGCAATTCTATCAAGAACCATAAATCCGAAATTATGGCGATTATTGGAATATTGTTTTCCTGGATTACCGAGACCCAAAATTACCTTTATTTTTTTAACTTTTCTACTATTCCAAATCTTCTTATTCTTAGAAAAAAGCACTTATATTTACTTTTTTTCTTTCTCAGATTCTTCTTTTGACTCTTCCTCTACCACCTCTTCCTCCTCAATCTCTTCTTCGACTTCTTCTTCAACTGTTACTCCAGTTGCTTTAACGACAGAAACAATTGAAGTTGAGGGAGAAGTCAGTATTTCAACATCCTTTTCTAACTTCACATCTCTTACAAAGATAGAATCTCCCAGGTCCAGATCAGTTACATCAAGAGCTAAAGCTTCCGGAATCTCAGAAACCCGGCATTTGACCTCTAATTCCCAGAGATGTTGCGTAAGGACACCTTCAGCAGTTTTAACTCCAATAGATTCACCAACGAGATTAATAGGAATATTAATATGAATGACCTCCTGGAGGTCAACACCCATAAAGTCAACATGGATAGCCTGATCAGTAATTGGATTAAACTGCACATCTTTGACAACACACTTGTGACCTTTTCTTCCTATTGTCAGGTCGAAAAGACGCTGGCGAGATTGAATTGCAGCTCGAAATTCTTTTAAATCTATACTAATTGGCAATGACTTTTGTTTGTGAAAATAATAGACTGCTGGTATTCTGCCCTCACGGCGAAGTCTTTTTGTTTCACCTTTTGCAAAATTTGTTCGAGGTTCGGAAATTATCTTATACTCAGCCATTTGTAGACTCCTTCATAATTAAAACTCAAATAGTGAACTAATTGACTCTTCCTTGTGTATTCGAGTTATTGCTTCTGCAAGAATCGGCGCTGCAGAAATTATCTCTAATTTAGGGAATTTTCTTTCAGGTGTAATTGAGATACTATTAGATACAATTACTTTATCAATAGGCGATTCCATTATGCGTGAAATACATTGACCTGAAAATAGCCCATGGGTAGCCAGCACAATAATAGATTCACAACCTCCTTTTTCCAAGAGTTTTGAAGCCTGTATTACAGTTCCACCAGTATCGATAATATCATCAATTACTAGAGCATTCTTTATTCTGGTTTTGCCGATTATGTTCATAACTTCAGCTTCATTTGGACCGGGGCGACGTTTATCAATTATAGTTAGTGAAGCGCCCAGTATTTTTGCATAAGATCGAGCTAATTTTATTCCTCCAACATCTGGAGCAACAACCGTATATTCCCTGTTGGTAGTTATTTCTTTTAAATGATCCAGAAATATTGATTTTGCATATAAATGATCAAATGGGATATTTACAAACCCTTGAATCTGAGTTGAATGAAGGTCCATCGCAACAATTCGGTCGGCTCCAGCACTTACAATAGTATCCATAAACAGGCGGGCTGAAATAGGAACTCTTGGCTGATCTTTTCGGTCCTGACGAGCATAACCATAATAAGGAATAACTGCTGTAATTCTTCGAGCAGATGCTCTTTTAGCAGCATCAATAATTAAAAGAAGTTCCAGAATATTTTCTGCGGGAGGATTGGTCGATTGAACAATAAATATATCAACCCCACGGATGTTTTCCTCAAAACGTACCCATATCTCCCCGTCACTGAAATTCTTCAAAGAAATTTTACCTAAAGACATTCCCAATATCTCATTAATTTTACAGGATAAATCGGGATTTGATCTTCCAGAAAAAACTCTTGCTTTAAAATTCATTTTGATATTCTCTAATATTTTATTTAAAAAGACAGCGCTCGGGGACCAGGATTCGAACCTGGATAGACGGCTCCAAAGGCCGTAGTCCTGCCGTTGGACGATCCCCGAATATTGTTTTACTCTATATCAGAAGATTGGAAGAGTGATGTAAGTAATAAAAGAATTGAAGCGTTTCTGGGCTTTCTGCGCTTCCTCTTTGTTCTTAAAGACTCCAAACACAGTCGAGCCGCTGCCCGACAAGCCGGAATATTGAGCTCCTGAGTCAATAAGTTCATTCTTCACTCTACCGACTTCCGGATATGCTGGAAAAACAACAGTCTCAAATTGATTTTCAAACAACTCCCAAAAGATCCTTTTCTTATCAAAAAGGTTGCGAAATTTATAATTTTCTTTCTTTATTGTCAAGTCTAACTCTCTATATGCCCATGATGTTGAAATATGAATCTTTGGACATATTAGAAGTAGATTAAATTGTTCAGGTAGACGAATGGGGTCTAACATCTCTCCAATCCCGCCCGCAATCTGTGTTTTTCCTCTTATAAAGAACGGTGCGTCAGCACTTATTTTCTTTGCGATATTGATAAGCTCGTCTTCGGAAAGGTTAATTCCCCATGCTTTATTTAAGAATTTCAAAACCGTTGCAGCATTTGAACTCCCGCCCCCCAAACCAGCGCCCATTGGAACATTCTTTTCAAGGTGAATTGACCACTCACCGCTTGTGAGCGCAAATTCTTTCATTATCCTATAGGCTTTAACACATAAATTACTGTCATCACAAGGCAAATCGCTCCGATTACAGCTAATACTGAATTTACTGGAAGGAGTGAAAGTTAAAATATCATGAAAATCTAATTCCTGAAATATCGAATAGAGTGTATGATAACCATTTGACACTATTCCAGTGACTCGTAGATAAAGATTTACCTTAGCAAAGGATTTTATCCTGACCAGCTCTTCCAACATATAATTACATAAATATTTTAGAATTTATTATCTATTATTCTTTGCCTGCTTCTTTTGAATTCTTTCCCATGTATCACGCAGAGTTATTGTCCTGTTAAAGACCATCCTTTGATTATTTGAATCTGGATCGACGCAAAAATAGCCCATTCTTTCAAACTGAAATCGGTCGCCGTGTTTCGCTGAAATTAGGCTCGGCTCTAAAAAACATCTTGGTAATATTTCAAGAGAAATAGGATTTAGAAATTTCTTGTAATCCCCAATATCTTTGTCACCTGCAGGATTTTCAACTTTAAAAAGCCGATCGTATAGTCGTACCTCCGCTTCGATTGCATGCTTTGCCGAAACCCAATGCAAGGTGCTTTTCACTTTTCTTCTATCCGGTGCATCGCCTCCCTTAGTCGCAGGGTCATAAGTACAATGTAATTCGATAATTTCTCCTGTTCTTTTGTCTTTAACAGCGTCGGTACAAGTAATAAAATAGGCATATCTTAACCTCACCTCACGACCAGGAGTAAGGCGGTAAAATTTTTTAGGGGGATTTTCCATAAAATCCGTTTTCTCAATATATAATACTTTTGAAAAAGGTATCTTGCGTGTTCCAGCGCTTGGATCTTCCGGATTGTTTATAGCAGTTAAATATTCTTCTTTATCTTCTGGATAATTATTTATTACAACTTTTAGTGGTCGAAGCACGCCCATCACGCGTGGTGACCGTTTGTTTAAATCCTCTCTTAAATAGAACTCCAAAAGTGCAACATCGACTATACTCTCCCGCTTAGCAACACCAATCCGGTCAGCGAAATTCCTAATGGATTCCGATGTGTAACCCCGCCTCCGCAAACCGGAAATTGTTGGCATTCTCGGATCGTCCCATCCGTTCACATATCCCTTTTCTACTAATTCCAGTAACTTACGCTTACTCATAATTGTATAAGTAAGATTGAGTCGTGCGAATTCAATTTGCTGAGAGTGGTACGCTCCTAATTCATCAAGGAACCAGTCGTAAAGAGGACGGTGGTCTTCAAATTCAAGTGTGCAGATGGAATGTGTGATTCCCTCAATAGAGTCTTCCAAGCCATGAGCCCAGTCATACATCGGGTAGATACACCACTTATCACCGGTACGGTGATGGCTCTCATGGAGTATTCGGTACATTACCGGGTCGCGCATATTGAGATTTGATGAAGCCATATCAATTTTTGCCCGTAAAGTCCTGGCTCCATCAGGAAATTCCCCTCTTCTCATACACTCAAAAAGTTCAAGGTTTTCCTTTATGCTACGTTCTCTATAAGGGCTATTTTCCCCGGCAATTAGTGGAGTACCCCGGTGTTCTCTGACCTCTTCCGCACTTAAATCGCAAACATACGCTTTTCCTTTTTTTATCAACTGAACGGCATATTCGTACATCTTATCGAAATAATCAGAAGCGAAATAGAGCCGGTCTTCCCAATCAAAGCCAAGCCACCTTATATCTTCTGTTATCGACTTAACATATTCTTCTTCTTCTTTTGACGGGTTTGTATCATCAAAACGAAGGTTACAAAGCCCATTATACTTTTTTGCTGTTCCAAAATTAAGACATATTGATTTTGCATGACCTATGTGTAAATAGCCATTTGGTTCCGGAGGAAACCGAGTATGTATTCTACCGTCATTCTTGTTATTTTTCAAATCTTCGTCAATTATCTGATGAATGAAATTTGCGGACCGTTCCGGCTTTTCTTTATTATTTTCAATCTTTTCTGTCATTGAGATACTTTCCCATATTCTCTTTTAATTTGAAATTTCAATAGCTCAATTTTACATATTATTTACATGAGATAGAAACATTTTTAATAGCATTATGGCAATAAAAAGATTGCAGCTACTAATTTGTAGAAATTTGTTCCGACTCACCCAGTCTGCTTACAGGCAGGCGTGAGGCATGGGCTGAAGAAAGTAATTAGACAAAATAGGTGATAGCATTGCAGAAGAAAAAATCCTTTAATTATCTAACGGTCAAACATGAGGTGCGCTAGTGGAATTGCTTATATCTTTCATTTTTCAAAAAATCTATCCCAAACTCTCCAAAACCATCAAAAATCGCGGCGGGTAAGCGTCACCTCAATGGCATTGTTAGGCATATTGATTTATTATTTAGTGACTTATATCTTTTTATGATAGAAAATTCATATCTGTATCGAGAAAGGTAAATTCGAAATAAAAACAGATATTTCTTATATCAAATAACATTTATTTTCACCTTTCCCAACCTAAGGAAAGCTCCAACATACCGAAGAAATAAGTCTCAGGGGAATCTTCATGAATATAATCGGGATTATTAATATACCACCAATCATCTTTTATACCTTTTGAGACACCGGCCATTAATCCAAGATTTAGAATAAATTTTGAAGGAAAACGCCACCGATACCCAAAATTACTTGCAAATATTATTTGAGTATTTTTTCCTTCCCATTCCCATTTAGTATCGACATCTCCACGAGTACCGCCCCAGCCGTATTCAGCAAAACCAGCAAAGTAAAACCGATTGGGCGAGTTAGGACTTTCAAGAAATCGTCTAATCCCTACACCTAATGCCATACTACCAAAGGAAACTTCATTTTCAAATCCTTCGGATGCTAAAGCCTGATATAAAAAACCCAGGGCTGAATAACGGAAATGAGCTGTAAAGTAAGTATTAGGTACAATGATAAATTCACCTTCTAAAATAGGGCCAAATTGAAGAAATCCTAGTGGATGAAATAAATAAGCACTTTTGCTGAGGGGTTTACCGAGGGGAACAATACCCATCCTTGGTTCTTTAGTAATTTTTTCAATATCCTCCATTTTGTAGAAAAATACATTTCCATCACTTGTTTGAATTTTGATTGATACATTAGGAACTTGTTCAATGATTATACCACGAATGATGCTCCCGTTTTTTAAATAAACAACATCTTGCATGTTTTGCTGAGCAACGCTCATTGATGGTAAAAAAGATAGTGAAAATAAGACTACAATGTAAAATAGGTTAGTACGGTTTCTGATAAGTTTTAATTGTACACTCATAATTTTCATCCTCTCATTTTTTTCATAATTATAATTAAATAGTTTCTTACTTAAAATACATTATCTCAACTCCTTAATAATTATTTAAGCAATAAACATCCCAATTCTTCAAATCTAGCTGTTAACTCAAATAATGATAATTTGTAATATATTCTTTGCACTGACATTCGTAGCGCCTAACTAATAATTAGGACTGCCTAAATGCCGTGATATATCACGGCATTTAGAATGTTATACATCCAAATAATCTTCAATCACATGGTTCAAATAACTTATATATTCAGAAATATCAACTTTAAAAATAAATTAATAGCAAATTCTAAAAATTCAATAACTTATTATCCCCACATTTTCATAAGTTAAAAACAGTATTGTCTTATCATTGTCAATAGATGGTCTACAACTCGTAGAGAGAATTTTCCATATATCGGTACCGGCGGATGAGCCGCGAGGATCGTGATGAAACTTGTTTCAGAACGACCGCAGTCGGCTCGATACGCATTGTTAGGCCGCCGCATGCGGCCGGCTTAACAGCCTTATAGTAGTCAAATATTTCCCCAAATTAATCATCTAAGCCTTCCTGAGTTGTAGAAATATATTCCTTCAAAATATTAAGTGCATCCTCAATTCGCCTTAGCGCTTTCTCTTTTCCAAGAATTTCGGCAATTTCCGTTGCGCCGCCCGGGGTGCTCTGTAATCCGGAAAGAGCAATCCTTAGCGGCCATAATATAGTTGAATTTTTTACACCTGATTCTTTTGCAAATTGAACTAATTCTTGATATAAGCTATTATTATTCCACTCCTCAACATTCTGAAGGACAGGATATATTTTCTCCAACATCTTTTTACTTGAATTTACAGTAGATTTCATTTTTTTATGCACATAAAGTTCAGTACTGTAATCAGGCATTTTACTAAAAAAGGATGTAATTTTCGGTATATCCGTTAATCGTTCAATTCTCGGTTGAATGAGACAGCTTATTTTTTCCGTATTCAAAGATTCTAAAATTGTCTTCGGGAAATATTCAAGAGCAATAGAGTTAAATTTCTCGAGTGGAAGTTTCCTTATATGTTCGCCATTTATCCAATTAAGTTTTTCTATGGTAAAGATAGCATTGGATTTATTGATTCGTTCAATACGGAATTCTTTAATGAGTTCTTCAATTGTAAAAAACTCCCTTTCATCTCCGGGATTCCATCCAAGTAAGGCGATATAATTTATTATAGCCCCAGGTAAATACCCTTTTTTCAATAACTCTTGAAATGAGGCATCTCCTTCTCGTTTACTTAGTTTTTTCCCTGATTCTTTGGTTATGTGCGGAAGATGAACATAATCAGGAATTTTCCACCCAAAATTTTTATAGAGAAGAATGTATTGGGGAGTTGACGAAAGATACTCAACGCCACGCACAACATGCGTTATAT
>JADHYC010000100.1 GCA_016782645.1 Fidelibacterota bacterium
CAACTGTCCCAACAGCGAAAAAACGAGAAGCAACAGCAATGCCTAACTCGCCAGTGATAGAATCACGTGCCACTATTGAAAACGTTGCGATGAATCTAGGAGTACCTTCAAATGTGCTATGGCTTTGCCCTTGTAAAAAGGTTTCGTTTGTTAAAAAAACTCCAATAAACAAGGTTACTACCAAGATTTTAATATAAATCTTCTTATAAATGGAATAATAGTAATCAATTATCATAGCTAACCTCTTATTGAATTGAAGATGTTTTGAGCCTAACATAAACATGAGCGACTCGGATAACTGCTTATAGACAGCTTTTCCTGTCGTATAAAATTCCAGATGGTCATTTCAAGAACTGTTTGTTTTAGAGCCGGCTTTCCACATAAGAATCCTTATCTATCCATTGTTCTGAGATATCCGGGCTTCTTGCGCCCTGGATTGATACCGACAGAAACGTCGTATCAATCCTTATTTGTTAGATGTTAATTTACATATTTTATTATTCGATAAATCTGTTGCGTTTCAATAAATCTTCGACATTATGTAAAACATTATCTCTTTGAATTGAATCATGAGATTGTTTAAATGCCCAAACAATAGGATGCAACAGATCTGTAATAATATCTTTTAATTCTATATTGATTTTAGATGAATATGCTTGAATTTTAGATTTAGCATTTTTTTCTTGAAAAATAAAATCTAAATCACTGGGTATATCAAATCTATATAATAAACCTTCATGATATAATGATTGTAAATGCAACTCAAAATCACAACTACCGTAGAAATTTGAATAATTATATACTTCTTTAATTAACATTATATATTTAGCGATACTAATTACTATATGGGCGAAATTTAATAGAGTTTTATCTTGATTATCAATCATAAAGTTTCTTCCAGTATCGGCACGAATACGTTCTGAATGAAGCAAATATCCCCATTGATTCAATTCAGTATAAAAATGATTTTTGGAGTCAGAAAATATTGATATTTCAGAATCTAATAACCTTCTTAAATTCTGTGTCAGAAACAAATTTTCTATTATTTTAGGAATCCGAATTCTTCCCCTCATAAAATTATCTATATCAGTATTTTTAATAATTGGATGATAGACGAATGTTGGATGAATAATTAATATGATTTCCGGATATGTACCTGCAGGCAGTTGCTGAGGTCGAAAAAAATTAAGCCGCTTAATTGATTGACTTAGGAGTAACTTTGATTTTTCTTTTGCATCATATCTACGTTTAAATAAATACTCAATTCTATCAATATCAGCACGATCATATGGACGGCTAAAGTCACCGGTTCTGATATACACTGATTTATTATTTTCAATACTATGTGGTGCCTCATGACTTTCGTTGACATATACTAAAATAACAATCCTTTTTTCGGTTATGTTTATAACCTTTATTTCTGGAAGAATTGGATTATTAATCTGGTCAAGACATCTTTGCTGTATAGTGACTCTTGGTTCCTCGTGAGAGGGCTTGTTAAAACCCCGTATTGGAAAAATTACTTTTCCTCCTTCTGATTTTACTCCTATAATCAATACACCACCATATGAATTTGCAAATGAGCTTAATACCTTTGCTAAATTATTACGTACCGAGTTTAAATTAGCTTTATACTCAACTCTTATATTTTCATCAAATGTCTTACAAAATGTACTTATATCATCGATATTTAAATCAGATATTGGTTTGTTAAAGAGCATGAATTCTCCAAATAATAATAGTTATTTGATTTATCATCCCATTATATTGTATTTACACCTAACGGCAATCATCACCTACTGCGAGAGTCAATGCACACATCCAACCACTGATCAAATATGTAATAGAATTCGAAAAAATTTAAAATCATCGAGCAGCTCTCGCAGTTAGGTGAATGAATTTGTTAGACCATTATTTAACAACCAAACATTTCTTCACACTACTAAAATCACCAGCATCAATCCTATATAAATAAATTCCAGTACTTACATTTTCAGCATTCCACTCAACTGAATAATAGCCAGCATTTTTATTTTTATTTACCATGGCTTCAATTAATCTTCCTTTTATATCATAAATAGATAGTTTTACAAATGAAGGTTTAGGTAACTGATAGGATATAGTCGTAGTTGGGTTAAATGGGTTGGGATAATTCTGGAGCAAACGAAAATGGATTGGAATACCCGTTAAATATTTTTCATCCACCGAAAGTTGAACAGAATATTCTATGAGTTCAAATTTAAAATTTTCCCAGAAAAAGGACCATCCCACTTGCAATACTTGGCCGATACCTTCGGCATAATAGTTATAGAACCATTGAATAGTGTCCCCGGCAGCATCAGTAATTATTGTTTTAATCTTTATGCAATTATTGAATTCCCCAGCGGGCACCTGCACGGTTTCGGAGATACTCTCTACAAAACAACTCCAATGGTCACCACCAGGTCCCATGGTGGGAAAATCAAATTCCCATGAGTATCCTTGATTTACTGCCTCGTTTGGAAAAGAAGGAAGTGGGGGGTCATAAATGGTAGCTGAGTCTACAATACTGGTGTCGCCAAAAGCACCTATTACACCACCAGTGGAGTCTTCCCGAATCCATAAGTACCAGTGACCTTCTGAAGAACCATCATCTGCTGAATAACCTTGTCTCATACGGAAATACTCGTCACCACCTATCAGATCGATAGCTTCAATATCCACTCTGTATGTCGTGGGTTGATACACGCCAGAAATCATATCGGCGTGTAGAATCCAGTAGTCTCCAACATGCATAGGGAAATAGTCTGGTACCGTTTGAGCAGATAAATGATCTGGTAGTAGAAATGGGATGATTAACAGTAATATTAACTTTTTCATGGTTTGTTCCTCCATTTTTTGTTTCCTGGCTTACCATCTAACGATTGATTGGCGGTCTAACGCTAATTTCAGCTGCCGCAGGGATAGACGCACACAACTTCAATATTTTAAATTACTTTCGGCAACGCACTGAATGCGAAAATTACGCTGGAGCCCTGCGGTCAGCTGCAAATTTTTGTTAGCTGGACGGTCTAATATATAATAACAAAACTAATTTCTATCCAAATTTATCATTCCAAGCTGCCACATAACGAAACTCATCCAATTCGTTATATCTTCAATTTGTTTACTCAAAGGCATCCCACCTGAGTGACCTGATTTGGTATCGTAAAGTAATAGCACGGGATTGGTCGATCCAGTTGCATTTTGGAGCAGAGCGTTCATTTTACGGGCGTGCAGGGGTGCGACACGGGTATCTGAATCACCCGTGATGAACATGGTGGCTGGGTATTTCATTCCAGGTTTCACGTTATGATAGGGTGAATAGGCGTAGAGATATTTGAACTGTTCTGGGTCCTCTGATGATCCGTATTCTGGTACCCAAAATTTTGCTACCAAAAATTTATGATAGCGAATAATATCGAGGAGCGGGTAAAAACAGGCAACAGCTTTGAAAAGTTCAGGACGTTGAGTGAGTGCTGCACCAACGAGCAGTCCGCCATTGCTGCCGCCAGTGATAGATAATTTTTCTGGTTTTGTATATCCATTTTCGATAAGCCACTCGGCAGCAGCAATGAAGTCATCAAAAACATTTTGCTTTTTATCGAGCATTCCCGCTTTGTGCCATTCTTCTCCAAATTCTCCGCCGCCACGTAGGTTGGGTCTTGCATAAACACCGCCATACTCAACCCAAGCAGAGGCTGTTGATGAGAATCCAGGGGTGAGACTGATGTTAAAACCACCATAACCAGTTAACAGTGTAGGGTGTGTACCATCGAGCTTGATCTCTTTTTGATGAACGAGAAACATCGGTATTTTGGTACCATCTTTCGATTCGTACCATACTTGCTTAACCTCGATATTTTCGCTTTTTATGGGCACATTAATTTTAGCCCACACTTTTTGAGTTCCCTTTTCAATATCATATCGATAGATTGTAGAAGGAATATGGAAGGATGAATAGGAATAAAAGAGTTCAATGCTTTCCCAATGCCCACTTGCACCGCCCAATGAACCAAGAGCAGGGAATGAGATATCTCGCACATGTTTACCATCCGTTTCGAATATTTTCGCTATCGACATTACATTTTCAAGGTAATATACAAATATTTTACCGCCTAAAGGTGCGAATCCCTCTATAACTCCTTCGCCCATTGGAATAATCTCCCGCCATTCAGATGGTATTTGAGGAAGATCTTTCAGGTTGATCGCTAAAATTCGTTTGTTCGGCGCATTCCAATTCGTTTGTACTAAAATTTGATCACCAGCAACTGCTCCAAAAAATCTGGCGTCAATGTCATTAACAACTGTTACAATTGACCCTTGTTCGATTACATTTTGATAGTAAATCTCGGATTTATCTGCAGATGAACCGTGAAACACATGAAAAAGCAAATGATGTCCGTCTTCAGAAAGTGATGCAAAGATAATCTTCTCGGGTCCATATCCTTCTCCGAAAATTTCAAGATCGTTAGTTGGATCAGTGCTCATCGTATGATAATAGACTCTTCCGCCTTCATCTCCATGTCTGGTATAATAAAAACCACTATTATCGGGTTTTAAAGAAATGCCAAAATAACGTGCTTTGGCCAATTGATCTGGTAAATCCTTCCGTTGATCCACATCGAAAAGTCGAATCGTAACCTCGTCTTCTCCACCTTGTCGCACACCATAGACTAAAATTTTACCATCTTTCGAAATATCCTGAATATTGACGCTGACTGTTTTATCAGGACTCATCTCATGTGGATCAATCAGTACTTCGTCTTTGCCCTCAAGACCTTCCCTCATATAGATAACGAATAAATCTTGATCAGCCAATCTTTTGGTGAAAAAATACCGTCCATTGACCGCTTGAGGTATATTGATGACGTCTACTCGCATCAATTCTGTAAGTCTTTTTTCGAGTACTTCTCGCCCCTTTAAATTACCGATAATTAACTGCGTATATTCATTTTGAGCATCGATCCATGCTCTTGTTTCTGAACTCTCCTGATTTTCAAGCCATTGATAGGGATCAACAATTTCTACTTCATGAATTATCTCTTTTATATTATCTTTCCGTGTTTCAGGCGGTTTTTGGGTAACTTGTATTTGAGCCCAATTGTTAGAACTGATAAAAAGAACAATTAGCAGAACCAAATACGAATCATATAAAATTCTACCTTTTCTTCTGGGTGACTCATTTTCTCTGGACATCATAATCTCCTTTTAATTAGTTCATAAAAATTTAAGTAGTAACGAATAAAATTTAATTGTTATATCCAGCTAACATATATTATTAGTTGCGTTTATCATCTCTTTCCACATGTCTAATATTAGGAATTTATTCCTACATTTAGCCATTTTTATTTCAACTTCCTAATATTAGGAAGTTGGTTGTTCCTAATACTGGGTATTTTATAGTTCAACAATTCTATCCTCCAATCCAAGATTTACAACATCACCGTAAAATATTTTCCACAATTTTTTTCCTTTATCCCAACTGCCACCTACGGATCGAATTACCTTTTGCAGACGTTTTTCGTCAGACCAGCAAAATGATTTTACTGAAATAACTGCCCCGGTAATCTATAATATTTGCTGCTCCGATAAATATTCTGTCTTCATATTTGCTTGATTGAAATAGCGAATCAGCTGGTAAACAACCGGAATTTCATGTGACAAGCGCTGAACGGTTTTATTTCCCAGCGTTTCCCGGTTAAAAGGCACCCGCTTCACATATTCCTGTATGCTGCCAACCGTACGACCATACTTATATTCATAGGTAAAATTTCCGAAAGTATCCAGTTGAACAGTGGGATTTGTTACGTTTGGAATGCTGATATAAAACTCACTTTTATCGATCCTTGAATCGTTTAGCAATTGTGTATCGCAAAGATAATCATACAGCTCTCTGGCAGTGTTATGGGCCGGATCAACAAGAACTATGTTTTCATCCATAAATGGTCGGTAGATCGGCTTACTATTTTCCTCATAATGGTATAATCGCTGCAATTGCGATTGAATCTGCGACACGTAAAACGGATAATGGGTACATCCCAGAATAATGACTTTCAGTGATTTTGCCTCTTCTGTATTTCGCAGCTGCTCCAGTAACGATACAACATGATATCGGATATAGTTCTCCACTGAATTCAACTGGACGTTGTCCGGGTTTTCCGAATTGCCCGTGAATAATATTTGGTTATCATCCCACTCGAAGTCATACCGATCCAGAAAGTTTTTATCAATCACTGCTGTAGAATGATCGAAGGATGGTCCACGATATTCTATATACGGTAAGGTTGCGGTTGTGGAAATATATTCCGGTGATCCGTCAATCGCTCCAGCTAATCCGATTCCTGCTTGCTGAAATACAGACACACCGCCGTCGTGATTCATTGTATTGACATACTGATTGATAGCATGTATATAACCTCCCGATGAAACCGTGCCAGCCGTTGCCATGATCCCGATATTGCAATCTTCAGCAGGACTGATATGGTTGAACGCACCCCTGACACCAGCCCCGATAACACCAATCACCCTGATATCCAGTTTGGCTTCCCGAAGAAACGATTCAATGGTTTCCTTCCCGAAAGCCGTTGCAGTATTGCAGGCTATGACAATTGATTTCACCGGTACTTTATTACATTCAAAGTC
>JADHYC010000039.1 GCA_016782645.1 Fidelibacterota bacterium
TTGTTCTCACCGTTCTCAGCGGCAGATACTGATAGGCTGAACAGAAATGTCAGAGCCAGAAGAAACACTAACAATCGTTTCATAATTTCCTCCTTTTTACTTGTTTTAAATTTAACACTACCAAAAAATTCTGGCTTTTCACTTTCGAGTTTTATTTTAGTTTAGTTTCATAACTGTGCTTAGAGTATCAAATATAACTGAAAAAGTCAAGAGTTTTACTGCTAATCGTGCTTATTAATTTTTCAAATAGATTCTCTTGCAAAATTCTCAAAAATTTCATTCTAAGCCCGATTAAGTCGGGAGAAGAATATCTTTATCGTCGAGAACTGCAAATTCTTCGTCCCGATTCTATCGGGAAATGACAAAACTGCAAATGATTAATTTTGCAGGAGGTTCAAATAGTTTAAAAAATTTATAAGATGCTCAAATTTTACTTATCCATTTTAATCTATCTTGTTATATTTAACAAAAATTTGGAGGTGTTATGGCTATAGAGATTTTTAGTGTTAAAACGAAAAAAGAAATGAGGCAATTTATCCGTTTACCATGGGAGATTTATAAAGATGATCCTAACTGGGTTCCTCCTCTTATCTCCGAACTTAAGAAGACGTTCGATAAGAAAAAGTTTCCTTTTTTTGAGCATTCGGATGCTGAGTTCTTTTTAGCCAGGCGAGATGGTGAAGTTGTTGGGCGAATTGCTGCCATTAACAATAAAAATCATTTAAAAATTTACAACGATAGTATTGGATTCTTTGGGTTTTTTGAAAGTATTAATGATCAGAAAGTTGCAAATGCGCTGTTGGAAAGAGCAGAGGAGTGGGTGAAAGACAGGGGGTTGAAAAGAGTCAGGGGTCCAGAAAATTACTCTCAAAATGAGGAATGTGGACTGCTAATTGATGCTTTTGATTTACCGCCGGTAATTAAGATGCCTTACAATCCTCCTTATTATCAGACTTTGATTGAATCAGCCGGTTTTGAAAAAATTATGGATCTTTATGCTTATAAAATTCATGGAGCTACTAAAATACCTGAGCGTTTAACGAATGCTGTTAAGAGAATAAAGAAGTTCTGTGATTTTACAGTTAGACCTATTAATATGAAAAAGCTTGATGAAGAAGTAAAAAAAATAGAAATTGTTTACAATGCTGCATGGTCTGAAAATTGGGGAGCAGTTCCTCTTACTGAAAAGGAGGTCGAAGAGTTAAAGAAAAATCTTAAACAGATTGTTATTCCTGATTTGGTGCTTATTGCTGAAATTAATGGTGAGCCTGTCGGTGTATCAATTGCCATTCCTGACATTAATGAAGCTCTGATAAAGATTAACGGACGTCTTTTTCCGTTTGGAATATTTAAGCTTTTATGGTACAGCCGTAAAATTAAATGTGCACGTGTGTTAATTATGGGTGTTTTAAAAGAACACCGTAATAAAGGTATAGATATAGTCTTTTATCATGAAACTTTTAAGAATGGACTTAAACGCGGTATTAATGAAGGTGAAATGTCATGGATCCTGGAAAATAACTATCCAATACGCCATGCTCTTGAGAAAATATATGGTACAAGTATATACAAAACCTACCGCCTTTATGAAAAGGAAGTTTAGGAATAAGCAATAAGAATACCAAATATAGAAATAAATTACTCTTATATAAAACGGTGATATCCTGACATTAATTAAAGAATATAAAGCCTCTTTAAAAGACACTTCTGTCGAGGGAATTTTAGATTTATATATATATAGGCCTCTGGCATTTATTCTTTTGAAATTGATCTATCGGTTTCCTGTAACGCCAAATCAAGTATCGTTTCTTTCTATGTTGACAGGAATCATAAGCGGGATCTTTTACACTAAAGGAAATGTCGCCAGTTTTGTATATGCAGGGCTTCTATACGGTTTTGCACACGTTCTGGACTGCTGTGATGGTATGGTTGCAAGATTTAAAAAGAGTGGGACACATACTGGACGTATTATTGACGGTCTTGCGGATTATGTCAATTCCACTGCTGTATTTATAGGTTTAGGTATAGGTCTGTCTAAGTCTGGTTTCGAATTTCCGGTTTCTCCCTGGCTGCTTGTGATTTTTTCAGCGATGTTTACTGCTCTCCATTGTATCATCGTTGACTATTACAGAAATGAGTTTCTGGCGCATGCCTTTGGTAAAGTCAATTCTGTACAAGAAGATATGGAGTTGTTTTCTATGGAACTGAAAAAATTGAAACAGGTAAAAGGAAAATATTTCGAGAAACTTTTAATAAAATTATATTTATTATATTCCGATATTCAGGTCTTTAAAGGCTCCGAAAAAAGAAAATATAATCAAGAAAGATATTATCATACTAATAAAATATTACTCTACTCCTGGTTATTAATCGGGCCAACAGCTCACATCTCTGTACTGGTGATATCTTCAATTCTTTACAAACCTATCATTTTCTTTTACTATGTTCTTATAGCTGCAAATATTTTGATGCTTTTAATCTGGATAATTCAAGTGAAAATGAATAAAAAAATCCGTTGCGAATATTAAGATTTCTTATCATAATGGAGACTTCAGTAGATTTTTTTGGTTGAGAATATCTATTAGATAATTGATGGAATAAGGGTTTTTCTTGTAGGGAGAAAAAAAGTAAATGAAAGCGTTCGTAACCGGTGCCACCGGATTTATTGGAAAACATCTTGTAAAAGCACTTTTAAAAAATGATTGGTCTATCCGCTGTCTTGCTAGAGAAACAAGCATTAGACCAGAAGAATTTACAGATAAAGTTGAATGGATGATCGGGGATTTACAGGATAAAGATTCACTTGTTTCTGCCTGTTTAGATGTAGATGTAGTTTTTCATCTTGCTGGCGCAATTAAGGCGAAAAGCGCCAATGAGTTTCTATTAATTAATGGTGAAGGGACCGAAAACCTTGTATGTGCTTTCTTTGAATCCGGCAAGAAAGGAGCTCGGTTTATATATATCAGTTCAATGGCAGCAGGTGGTCCTTCTTCACGCTGGAAATTAAAGAATGAAGATGAACCTGCATTTCCTGTTTCTGCTTATGGAGAGAGTAAACTCGCCGGTGAGATTGCTGTTTTGAAAAAGAAAAGAGAATTTAAATGTATAATAATTAGACCGTCGGTTGTCTACGGTTCAGGTGATAGAGAATCACTATCATTTTTTAAATTTGCAAAGTTACATGTTAATCCTTATCTCGGCTTTAAGAAAAGATACATTAGTATGATTCATGTTGATGATCTGGTTCAACTAATATTACTGGCTTCGAAAAGTGATTTGACTTCGGGAGAAATATTTTATGCCGCAGATGACAGTAAAGGTTACCAATGGAATAAAGTAATAAGAGAATGTGCGGAAGCCCTTAATACATGGACTTCACCTGTCTTTGTTCCACAATCTTTTTTAAAGTCTATTGCATTTTTTTCAGATATATGGGGTAAAATTACTGGCAGACTAACAATGCTCAATTTAGATAAATATCGTGAGATGACCCAGCAATATTGGGTATGTTCATCATTTAAGTCAAAAAGATTGCTCGGTTTTAAGCCGAAATATGGTATGAAAGAAGGGATTCAAAAAACTGCAATTTGGTATAAGGAAAATGGATGGATTTAAAAAGTGAATTGTTACACTCAACTAAAAAGCGATTTAATAAAGGTATTTTCCCGTCTGATTATCTTGTATTCTTTTATGGTATTTATCTAATACTTATTTGTTTACTGTTTTATAATAAAATTAGTTTACCAGGACTTTATATTTTTCTTAACCTGGTTATGATGGCTATACTTTTAATTTCTATCTGTTTTGAGGAAAGAAATACTAAGTCTGCAATATATTGGTTACATGCATTGATGCCTCTTATTTCATTAGCATTATATTACACTCAAAGCACTGTTTTTGATAATTTGTTCTTTGCTGAAACATTTGATAATCTTCTACAGAAATGGGACTTTGCGTTTTTTGGGGTGTCACTTAATCGTGTATTTCCAGCCTTGCTGAATAGCCTGTTTGTGGATGAGGTAATGCACATGTTCTACTTTTCGTTTTATCTGATTCTATTTGTGCCGGGTATAATTATGTTGTCCCGACGTTATCGCTATTTTCATGAAATGGTCTTCAGTCTTACATTAATGATGTATGTTCATTTTCTCTTTTTTATGTTTTTCCCTACTGATGGACCTCTAAGTGATAGAAATATTTTGTTTCAAAACGGTATTATTTTTATTCCATTGATGAATTTTATTTATAGAGTTGGTGAATATGGAGGGGGTGCTTTTCCCAGTACTCATGTATCAGCTGTAGTTATCTTGTTTTTATATATGCGTCATTTTTTTAAAAAGTTTTCCTGGGTTATTGGCTATTTTTGTGTGGGCATAATAGTTTCTACTGTTTATTGTAGTTATCATTTTACGATAGATTCCATTGCAGGTATTATAACTGGCGTGATTTTTTACTTTATAGGACGCAGGTTTTATTCAAGATTTTCTAATTCTGGGATTGAACTTTTTGAATCTTGATCTCTATTACTACTCGACTCGTAGCCTTCTGAACTGTTAATATAACTTTTGGTAATTTTATACTCTCACCGGGTCTTGGGATTTTCTTTAGTGTATTGATGATAAAACCACCTATGCTCTCATAATCACCTTCCGGTATATCCAGCTCAAATCTTTCATTAATATCGTCAACTTCCATTCTTCCATTAATAATAATGGAACCTTCTTTCTGAATTTGATATAATGGTTTTACTTTATCATATTCATCTTCAATCTCACCGACAACTTCTTCTAAAATGTCCTCGATTGTAATAATACCCTCGGCGCCACCAAATTCATCAACAACTATTGCCATGTTATTGCCGGTTGATTGTAATTGTTCCAGAAGGACTGAGACGCTCATTGTGGGTGGAATATAAAATGCTGCTCTTATAAATGGTTTAATTTTCTTGTTTTTATTTTCATCGAGGATGTCAAAGCTATTTAAAATTCCGATGATTTTGTCAATTCTGTTGCTATAGATTGGTAATCGCCTGTGCTTAGTTTGTACAAATTGTTGTATCGCTTCTTTGACGAAGGTCTTATCGCTTAATGCGGCAACATCAATAAGAGGAAGCATAATATCCTGAGCTTCTGTTTCTGTAAATGTCAGGAGGCGATTTATCATTTTTCTTTCAGATGGTTTGACGTCTCCTTTGTCTGTTGTCATTTTCATGAGAATCTTCAGTTCCTCTTTGCTTATAAAAGGTATTTTGGAATCTGCTTTGGCGCCACCGAATAAAGATGCTAATAACCCGGCAGTTTTGGAAAACAACCATATGAGTGGAAGGAATAGTAACGAAAATCCTCTAAGTATGTAAGCAATTCTTGGTGTTAAAGAATTAGTAAGTTGTTGGAAGACACTTTTTGGTACGATCTCGGCAAAAATCCAGTTAGTAAAAGCCATAATTGCAATGGCAATAGGAATTCCCGCTGGTCCAAGCAGAATATATAATTGAGAGGATATCAGTGTTGTACTTGTAATCGTGAAAATGTTAGTTCCGAGAAGAGTCGTTCCCAATATCCATTCAGGTTTTTTTAGCATTTCGAGAGCCAAACGGGAAGGACGATGACCAGCCTTTGCGGAGTGCTTGAGCCTCAATTTATCAACAGAAATAATCGCTATTTCAGAACCAGAGAAAAATGCTTCTCCTAATACACAGATGAGTATGATTAATATGGTTGTAATTGTGGACATTATATTTTTTTCACAATTATTGATTCAATCCGATTACCAACTATTTTATCCACTGTAAAATGGAGATTGTTGTAAATAAGTGTGGATTTAACTTTTGGGAGTTCGCCAAACAACGAGAAAATCAAACCTCCAATAGTGTCAACTTCCTCAGAACTGAATTCACCTCCAATGAGTTCGTTGAACTCCTCGATTGGCATGGACGCTTTTACTCTGTAGAGATGTTCACTAATTTCTTCGTGTTGCTTGTTCTCTTTTTCATACTCATCTGAGATTTCCCCAAAAATTTCTTCGAGGAGGTCTTCCATTGTGACAAGCCCAAGAACTCCACCATATTCATCAAGTGCAATAGCGATTGATATTTTTTTTCTTTGGAATGTTTTAAAGAGTTCATCTGCTCTTTTAGTCGAAGGAATGAAGTAGGGTTTTCGTGATATTCTTCTTAAAGTTGTTTCTGAGTCTATTATTTCCTCTGGTGTTAGTCCGATGAGATCAGTTGAAAAGAGAATTCCAATAATGTCATCACGATTTTCTTTATATATTGGAACTTTAGAATAATGTTTTTCTTTTATTTGTTGAATCATCTCCTGTAAAGGCATTTTAGCAGGTAAATAAAAAAGGTTAGCTCGAGGTGTCATGACCTCGTCTATCCGGGCATCTCCGAAATCGAAAATATTATATATAAATTCTTTTTCAATTGAATCAAAAATCCCCTCTTTTTCACCATCTTCAACAATGGTTTTGATGACATCTTCTGTTAGAAGACTTCCTTTTCTTGCTGATTCTTTTATAAAAAGATTCACAACTCTGTCAGAAATATTCCTGATGAACCATCTCAAGGGAGTAATCCAACGAGTAAAATAAATTAATGGTGAGATTATAAAAGTAGAAAAGCGTTCATTGTTATTAATTGCGATAGTTTTCGGAGTAATTTCACCGAATAGAAGAAGTAAAGGAAGTACAATAAGAATATTTATCCATGGGATTTTTTGTCCGATGATTTGAATTACAATACATGCGGATATAGATGAGATGGCAATATTGACAAACTCATTCCCAAGGAGAATAGTGATAATTAATCTACGTGGTCGTTCAAGTAGATTGCGTATTTTTTGCCCCTTCTTAGGATGTGTTTGAACTAACTTTTCTATCTGAATTTTAGATAAGGAAAACAGTGCGGTTTCGGACCCCGAAAAGAATCCAGATAAGAAAAAGAGAATCAACAGTAGCGGTATTTCTATGTAAAGGGGGAACATTTTTTATTTCTTGAGATAGGTTGCGATTCTGGGTCATCATCAGACATCGGAGTTAATATAACAATAGTTTAACAATTTTTCAAATTATACTCTTGTGTTTATCTGGTGCCGAACCTTAAGTCAAGTCCTAATACAAAACTCCTGATATATGTAAAAATTTGTTATGACGGTTTGAACTCATTTGTTCTTCGGCTATGGAAAGTTGTACCCCGAAACGTCAGTTTCGGAAAAGCAATTAATCCTTGCTAACAAATCCGTTTTCAGCGAAGCCAAACAGGTTTTGGAATCAAGTTTTGTTCTGCTTTTAAAATGAACTTAAAACCCATTTGACTTTGATCCGCTATGTTGAAAATGAGTTATAATTTCTGGACTTAATTCAAGGTATTTTAAGCAGGGCAAACTTGAGTTAAGTTCGCTTTCTCTATAGAGGTTTTCGCTTTGAATTCTCATAAAGATGTAAAATTTTTGAATTGTTAGTAAAATTGTTATAGAGAACTTGACTTAAGTTTGTCTCGCATTTGTTTCGTTTCAGGATCAAAGTTCTTCCGAATGGATTTCTTACGGAACAAGTTTTAATTTTGTAGTAAAATATTTCGAAACAATATATTTTAATGTATATTTTGATTAGGAATTGAGTTGTAAGACGAGTAAAGAATCACAATCAGGAGCGATTGTGTTACGTAAATCAAACACTCTTATTTAACTATTAATTGTGTATTTTGATCCATGGATAACGAGTTAAAAATAGCGAAAGAAGCAGCCCTAAGAGTAGGGGAAATACTGCTTAAGTATTACGGAAGGTCCTACGAAATTAGGGAGAAGAGTAAAAACAACCCGGTAACTACTGCAGATTTTGAAGCGGATGATTTTCTGCGAGATACTCTTTTAGGGTCTTTTCCTGATTATGGCTGGCTTTCTGAAGAGACGAGAGATTCACCTGAACGACTTTGTAAAGAGAGAGTTTGGGTAGTTGATCCACTTGACGGAACAAAGGAATTTATTAGAGGAGTTCCTGAATTTGTGGTTTCAATAGGACTTGTTGAAAATTGCAAACCGATTCTGGGTGTGATTTACAATCCTGTAAAAAACGAGCTATTTTCTGCTGTGAAAGGCGAACATGCATCTCTAAATGGTATTCTAATTTCCTGTACTAATTGCCAATTACTTTCTGAAGCATCTATTTTTGTAAGTCGAACTGAGACTAAGGACGGACTGTGGGAGCAGTATGAGAAGTACTTTAGGAAAAGGATTGAATCTGGAAGCGTAGCTTATAAACTTGCTAAAACAGCGGCAGGACACGCTGACCTTTTTATTAGTTTAAAGCCAAAGAACGAGTGGGATATCTGTGCGGGTGATTTTTTAGTTGAACGCGCAGGTGGTAAGGTTTTTACAAGAAAAGGTGAAGGGATTCGTTATAATTCCAGAAATACTTTTGTGCCAAATGGGATAATTGCCGGTTCTTTAGGACTGGTGCAAAACGCTATTTCGCTTTTTAAGTGCTGATTGCCACCTGCAGAGGAAACTAATCTCAATCTGGGCATTTCTACTCGTTCCAAAGCTGCTTTTAGGAACGGATATTTTCTGAATCCGTCAGTTGCCGGATGAATCGTACATCAAATTTCTTGCTTCGTATATCTATAACATAAAAATCCTTCAATTAAGACATAAATTCTTTTCCCACCAAAGAATCCGATGATATTGAATTAATTTTAAGTCACAAATTAAAGTTGCAAAAGATTATTTATGATTATATATTTTATAATTGATGATAGAGTTGATTTCATTTTATAATTATTCCTTGTATATAGCAGAAAAAGAATTTGTGAGGTGGATTCGATGGCAAATTGCAAACTAAAAATAATGGTTCTTTCGAGATGTGAAAAGGAGATGGGTATACAGATTGCCGAGATGGAGAAATATAAATGGATATGCAGTGAAAAGTTGGGATGTGATGTGGGGAAAAAAGTGTATTTTGAGTGGATTCAAAAGAATAGCAAGAAAATGAGAGCATGGCTTGAATCCCTTTCGGACGAGGAACTAAACAGACGATATGATGCAATTTCTGATAGAATAAAGAATTATATAGAAGATAAAAGACACTAAAGAAGACTATAAATCTTTCAGGTTTCGTCAGAAGGATTCCTATGGATAAAACCTGGAAGGTTTGCTGTAGCAAAAGATTAAAAAATAGTAATCTGATGCTGCTTATCTTATAATTCACCAAATTTTATTACAAAGAAAATTTATCGAGTATATCATAAAAATATTTTTATATTTTGCAGTATGAAAATAGATAATATCAATTCTAATATAAAAATCTTAAGTCCTTTTGTATATCTTGCTAATCCTCGCCAATATCTTCCTATGATGAAAGCAGTTGAAGGAAGCCCTGATTTATTCAAGCGGATTAATGAGATTACAGGTGCGATTATGAAAAACGATATTTCTGAACAGGAATATAAAAAGAGTATTGACGAACTAAATAATTTTCATTCTTTATTCTTTAATAACGAATTACCTTTAAGGAATTCACCTGATTTTATCTCTGTTATAAATAATATTAGTGATCAAAATGCGCTATTTCATCATTTCTGTAAGGAAGTTTCTAGCAGTCTGAAGTTCAACATTCTCAGTAGAAATGAGGCGGGAGATAAGATAAGAAAAGAGATTATTCTAATATTAGAAAAATATAGTGATCTTATAAAGCCAAAAGCGGTATATAAAATGTTTACAGGTATTGCAACTGACTCCGGAGTTTTAATGAAAGAGGTCAATGAGGAATTTACCGGAAAATGTCTGCATAGATTTTTTAAGTCTAAAGATAGTGAAAGTGAAGGTCTGGATTTAACAGAGTTATATCCAATGTTTCTGTATGTAGTAACAATAGGACCACAGCTCGATGAAGAGGTGAAGCGACTTTCTGCTCATGGCGGAGATATATATCATGCCTTTGTATTAAATGGTATTGGGGCGGGAGCAGCTGATGTTGTGGCTTATGATTTACAGAAATATATTAGTAAAGAGTATTTAAAAAGTAGCAATGAGAGAGTTCTACACCGTATGAGTCCCGGATATAAGGACTGGCATTTAGTGGATCAGGAAATAATATTTAAAATTCTTAAGCCGGAGATCAGTATTGGTGTAACTTTAACTAGTTCGAACCTTATGATCCCGATAAAATCTACATCTGGGGTGATGGGAGCGATTGTGAAGCGTGAAATTTGAATAGTGATTTGAAGGGAAATCCTAAATATAAGGATGATTAATGGAACCTTTATTAGAATGTTTGAATGAAAAAATACTAGTACTTAATAACTCAATGGGAAGCTATCTTCAGAGATATGTTTCTGATGACCAATTGGCAATATTCCTGAATTTATCTGATCCTGAAAAAGTTCTTGAGGCTTATAGAGTGTATATAAAAGCCGGAGCTGATATTATTTTGACCAATACTTCTGGCGCTATACGTCCAATTCTTAAGAAATATAGAGCATCAAACGATTTAGAGGTAATCAATATAAAGGGTGTTGAAATTGCCCGGCAAGCTTCGGGAAATCACGTTTATGTTGGTGGGAAAATTGGATCAGCAGGTTTAAATATTGAGCCTTTTGGTAGCGTGGAATTTGATGGAGCAGTTGAAATATATAATGAACAGATAAGAGCATTATTGAATGCTGGAGTAGACCTTTTATTTATCGGATCTATGAAATGCATTCAGAATTTGCGTGCAGCAGTAATTGCAGCTAATTCGCTCAGAAAGGATATTCCACTAATTGTACACACTACTTTTAATGAGAATGGATTGATGGATTCCGGAACAGATATAGAAACTTTTGCTGCAATTGTGGAGGGTCTTAATGTTGATGTGATAGGAGTTAATTGTTCAAATAGCCTGAATTCTGTAATAAAGGATTTATTCAAGTATTCAAATCTTCCAATTTCTATAGAATTATCTTCTAATAATTTATCTGAAATAATTGAGCATATAGATTTGCTGGTGGAAAAGGGTGTAAATATTATCGGTGGTGGCTGTGGGATTATGCCAGAACATATTAGCGTTGTCGCTGATTCTGTCAAAGGGAAAGAGGTAAATCGCAGAAAAAATGATATACAATTCAGGATTACCAGCCGGACAACTACAGTTAGAATAGGTACCGGTTTACCTTTTGTGAAAATCGGAGAACGTATCAATCCTACCGGAAGAAAATCACTAACTAACACAATTACTGAGGGGCGAACAGACCTGATTGTCAAGGAGGCTATTTCCCAGTATAAACATGGCGCTGATGCTCTGGATGTGAATATTGGTGTACCGATGACTGATGAAATTCAGATGATGCAAGAGGCAGTGAAAATGATCCAGGATTCAGTTCCCATTCCTCTTGTATTAGACAGTGCATCTTCGTCGGTGATTGAGGCAGGATTAAAAAGATATGCCGGTAAGGCGCTTGTCAACAGTGTAAATGGTAAAGAAAAACAGATAAGGGATTTGCTGCCAATTGTCAAGAAATACGGTGCGTCGGTGATTGCACTTACAATCGCTGATACAATTCCCGAAACGGCAGAAGATAGACTAAAAATAGCAAAACTGATAGTAAGCGCTTGTGAAGATTATGGCATTAAAAGGGAGAATATTATTGTTGATGCTGCGGCTCTTGCAGTTGCTACTTCATCGGATTCAGGGCAACAGATTTTAAATGCTGTACGATTGATCAAACAAGAACTTGGATTACCGGTATCCTTGGGAGTGAGTAATGTGTCTTTTGGATTGCCGTCACGGGCATTAATTCATAATACATTTTTAGTACAAGCAATGGCAATAGGTTTGGATGCTGCTATTTTGAATCCGTTAGATAAGCAAGTTCACGAAATTATAGCAGCGGCGAGTCTATTTGCCGGTAGGGATAAATATTGTATGAATTTTATTAAAATGATCCGCTCAAAGAAAGCATGATTTAGTGATAAATATCACATTGACCTATGAGAAATTAAATTACATTTTCATTTAATTCTAAATAACAATTTTTATGTATAAGATGATCAATTGGTGGAACAATATGATTTGTTTTAGATTAGGTTGTTTTTAGAAAAAATAGAGTTGTTGTCTTTATTGAATTTTTACTTGATTGCAGATAAATTCTGACCTAATTTTCTTCTTGTGATGATATGTATTTTAGAAGTGCAAAATTTTCCATATATCGATAATGATACATTTTGTTATAAGGATAAATTATTTGGTCAAGTAAATGTTTAAGAAGGTTTCAAGATATATTATTGCTATAGTATTCGTTTCAGGTAATCTCTTTTCACAAGCTTTTCAATTATCAATTTCTGGAAGGTTTGACGGCTCATTTTTAATGTCGCCTTCAACTTATGTAAGTCATTTTGTTCCATGTGCAATAAGAATAGAGGATTTCAACTTTTTCCCGGAAATTAATTTCCTTAGTGTACGCATATTACCACAACAAATTCAAAATATAGATACTTTAGAAATTGACTTTAAATTAGGTAAATTCGACTATTCAGATACCTCTTTATACCAAATTGATTATCCAGATCCCTTTATCTATTATTCTGATTCATTATCTTATGGGTCCTGGACAACAGATATTGTAGGTGTTAAAATAAAGATTCCAAATTTCCAAGCTCAACTAAGTGATTCAATTGTAATTAATTTAACAAATATCGATTGGTCAAATTCTGACTACATTTTGTTTTATTTTAACTCCAACATTCCAATGGGATCAGCTGACTGGCAACCGTTAGATATTGGAAATCTATGGCAGTATAATATTTTCAATCTTGATACGATAACTCGATTGGAACATTATGAAGTTACTGATTCTGTGAGATTGAATGATACCTTGTTTTACATAATTGATAAAAAAGTATATAAAAATGGAGACTGGCAAAATATAAAAGTTGACACAGTATTTGCCGATAGTAACAATAATATTATGAATAAAGAAGGCGGACAATTTTGGAATCATTTCCATCCTTTTTTACTAGCGTATGCTGGGTTAAAAGTGGGATATAGTACATTTATCTCAGCTCTTGCCTGCCAGATGTATGCAAAAGACAATCTCCCTGGAATTGAATTCCATGTGGGTTATATATATAGAGTAGGCTTAACTTATCATACTGATGGATATAACGACGAGTATAAAAAAGTGTTATCAGCTACAAAGATTAATGGAAATGTTTATGGACAAATTACTAGTATATTTGACAATCCCATATCTTCAAAAATAGAAGAATTTAAATTTAATAATCCATTTCCAAATCCCTTTAATAATACTACTGCAATCTCTTTCACTACAGCAAATTTATCTTATATAAAAATAAATATTTTTGATATCAGAGGTACCTTAATAAAACAACTTTTCAGTGGGTACTTAAATAAGGGAGATCATAATCTGGCTTGGAATGCAATCAATCATTCCAGTGGCATATATATTATAAAATTAGCAACTGATAATGAATATGATATTAAGAAGGTTTTACTAATAAAATAAGGAAAGAATATATATCATTTGCTTGACTCTTTATGATTATGAATCTCCACAGAATATTTACAAGGCCAAATATCGTAAGATAATTGGAAATCATCAATATATTGAGATAAAAGATGCTACAGACAAAGGTTGATTAAGTGGTGTACCCGCTATTGATTACAATAGATATTTAGTAGGAATCTTTTCAAAACAAAGTTGTGGTAGATTACTAGGATTCAATTCTACGTCTTATCTATATGAAGTCTTTCCAAAATGGGATCTTAAGGTGAATACTCGTAATACCAACAATACCACCAAATTTGACTAAGAGATGCATCTAACTCCCAATCAATCTGACGTAAAACAGCGGTAGCGTCATAGTAAAATTTGGTAGTTTAACAAACAGAATTTTAGTAATGGGAAGTCCTGTTGCGGAAAGTTTCACACAGTTTATTTCTCTCGTTAAAATATGGTGATAACTGAAATTTAGATAATTGATTGATTTTTTCTATATATTGCTTACAAGTTTTTTCAATATTTATTCGGTAGAGAGTTGATCTACAATTCCAATAATGATGGAGCGTATAGGTGCTTTATCATCTTCTACAATCTGCCTTGCCGAGTTACCCTCATCAATAACCAGAACGGTTTCACCGGCACCGGTGCCAACAGAATCCACCGCAATTAAATATTTTCCTGAAGGTTTTCCATTGATATTCAGTCTATCAACAACCAGTAATTTTTTACTGTCATAAAATTCGTGATTAATCGTTGAATGAATAGCACCGCAAACTTGCCCTAAGATCATGATTTCTCCAACTTATTTAATTTACAATTGTCAATTCACAATTATCAATTATCAATTATTTTTTTCTCTAAAAGCGATTTTCTATTGTCATAGAATTCATAGTTAATTGTTGAATGAATGGTGCCGCAAACTCGTCCAAAAATAATGATTTCTCCAACCTTTTTAATTCACAATTCACAATTCACAATAAACAATTGACAATTATAAAAGATGAACATTGTCAACTATTCCGATAATCGTATGATCCACCGGCACAAACCACGGTTCCAATGCAAGCGCAGCTTCCCATCCACCTTCATAGTATATTAATTCTCCTGGAGCCGCCATTCGTGTTGAATCTGCTGCTACCAAATGGCTTCCTTCAGGATTCTTGTGCTTATCAAGTGGCTGAACAAGCAGCATAGGTACTCCTTCAAGTCCTTCATAAAGAGAGCAGGGTGTCACTGTGCCTATTACTTTACCAAGAAGCATCCTAAACCTCACTATTCTCTATTTTATTTAGATCAGTTTTAAAGAAGCTTGTGGAATGACCAATCTGTTTTGCCATATCAGTATGCAATCGAGGAATGATAGTATCCCGAATCCAGTGTTCCGGATTAGTTACTGCATTCTTCGAAATATTAATAGCGGCTTCCACTTCTTCTACCTTCCCAGTGAGAATGGCAAATGCCTTGCCGCCGATGTCATCAGCTAACCTGATTTCCACAATATTTACATTTGCGCCTTTAATTCCTGCATCAGCCGATTGAATTGTAGCGGCAACTGTTGCTGTTTCTATTACGCCAATAGCCTCATCACAACAGGGCTTCCGAGTGCCCAGAATGGCATCATGAACCTGAACATGTACATTAGGTAAGATCATTTTGTCAATGATCTGCTCTTCTCCGATGCTCAAGCCTTCTGAAAAGGACTCTTCAACGGATGCGACACTCCCACCGATTAAAACAAGAAATTTGCCTTTATGTACAGTGCCGGATTTCAATACACTGATTGGCGCACGTTTCACCATGGCATCTCCGGCAAGAATTCCTGTTGCTATACTTGAAAATTCTATTAATGCGATTGCTGGATATTTTTTCATTATATAATCCTAAAATGATCTACTAAAACACAACGGCGCTCTCTTGTAAAACTCCGGGGATTTGTAATTCCTTCGCCGGTTGGACTTGCGATTGAAAAAGAACAGTAACCTTCTCCGCCATAACCCAGACCTGCTAATGAGGGTCCATTTTTTACGAAAATGCTGCAATTCATAACTTTTGCCATTCGGCTGAGGTTATCCAGATTTTTTGAGTGCATTACTGCAGTATGTCTGAAACCACACTCGGCATCTTTTGCAATATCAATTGCCGCATCTATATTAGGCATACGCACAAGAGGCATTATTGGCATCATTTGCTCAGTCCATACTAATGGATGTTCCTGATCCACCTCTGCAATTGCCAGCCGAATATTATCTTCTACCTGCATTCCAATTTTGGAAAGTATAAGTTTTGCATTTTTACCGACAAGTGTTTTTTCCATGACGGTTGGCTTTCGGGGTCCATAATTTTCCGCAAATATTACATTTTCCAATTGCTGTGTTTGCTGATGATTCAGTAGAACCGCATTATTTTTGGTCAATGCAGATATGAGTTGGTCAGCCACGGATTCAACGACAAAGACTTCTTTCTCATCAATACAAATAATATTATTATCCATTGAGCCACCTTGTATGATGCATTTGGCAGCATTTTCGATATCAGCGCTTTCATCAACTACTACAGGTGGGTTACCAGGTCCGGCACAAATTGCGCGTTTCCCGCTTGTCATTGCAGCTTTTACAACGCCAGATCCACCTGTGACTACCAATAGCTGAACTCCGGTGTGTTTCATCAATTCCTGTGCGCTTTCAATGGTTGGTTCTATTACGGTTGTAACCAGGTTCTGTGGACCGCCAACCTCAATAATTGCCTGGTTGAGAAGTTCTACATTGTAGACGCTTACATTTTTTGCTGATGGATGGACGTTGAATATAACTGCATTACCTGCAGCTAACATTCCGATTGTATTGCAAATTATAGTTGATGTTGGATTTGTACTGGGTGTAATTGCACCGATTACGCCATACGGTGCCAATTCCATCAATGTTAGCCCCCCATCTCCTGAAAATGCAGTTGGCTTCAGCACCTCTGTACCAGGTGTTTTTTCTATAACAAGCTGGTTCTTCAGTATTTTATCTTCTCTACGCCCCAAGCCTGTTTCTTCGTAGGCCCGAGTTGCCAGGTTCTCTGCATACTGTGTCATTTTGTTGCGGATATTTGTGATGATTTTATTTCGTTTCTCAAGGGTCATGGACATCAACTGCATCTGAGCGTTTCTTGCTGCATTAACCGCAGAATCAATATTAGCAAAAACTCCCACTCCAAGAGATTGTTTTGCCTGAGAAACATTCGTTTCATTAATAATTGAAGCAGGTTTTTCAGGTTGAGGTTGTAGTATATGGACTAATTGTGAGGCGATTAAATCTACTTGTTCTTGCGTTAATTGGGACACGATTTCCCTCCTGAAAGAATTATTTTTGGCTTCGCTTTAATGTAATACGTAAAGATGCAGAATTTGCTAATATGAATATTCCGTTGAGAACTGGATTCAGCTATGTTTTACCTATTTATTCTGTATCTTTTGCTCAATAGTTGCCTAATCGTTTACGCCCTTTTTGTACTTGATTTCGCCATTTATTTCCCAGTTGTCTACAATAGCCATAACAACAACATCACACGGGCGTTTGTCGGTTTTTACGGTTTGTCGAGCAGAGCTTCCGCTTGCATAAAGGACTATTTCCCCAATTCCGGCATCAACAGCATCAGCAGCTACAACAAAGCCACCTTTGTTATTTCCTTCTAAATCGATTTGCTGGAGAACAAGGAACTTTAATCCTTCCATACTCATCTCTTTTTGAGTAGATACAACAGTACCAACCACTTTAGCGAGAATCATTTTGCCTCCGGATTACTAATTTTTCCCCTTCATTTCAGCTTTACCTTCTTCTGTTCTGCCTAATGGTATAACAGCATCCACATTGTGATGAGGACGTGCAATTATATGAACTGCTACAATTTCACCAACACGAGATGCACCAGACCTACCAGCATCGCATGCCGCTTTTACTGCTGCGACATCTCCCCTGATAATAGCTGTAGTGTATCCACCGCCGGTTTTTTCATACGAAACTAACTCGACTTTTGCCGCTTTTACCATTGCATCTGCGGCTTCTACAACAGCCGGGAAACTACGTGTTTCAATCATTCCAAGTGCTTCTGCCATTTTTTCCTCCAGATTATTTTTGGTTTATAATTTTAACTTTCTAAAAAGCTACTTATTTTTTTCTCTACCAGTTATCTCTTCAATTGCCTTAACCGCAGCACGCCACCCGACGTCAATGTCACGTTCCTCGCCTCCTAAATAGACCCTTCCAAAACTCCCGAAAGCGCGAACTTCTAAAATGTTAATCTCAGCGGATTTTTCTGCTTCATTTGCAGCAAGAGCTGCATAAGCTGCGGGCTGTACTTCCATAACAAATAGTGTTTCACCGGGGACAATCATATTGCCATGGCGCATCCGATTGATCAACTGTGTTTGATGGTCATCAATTCGCCGAATTACTTGATTTGAAAAGATTTTAGGTTTCCAGCGGTCTTCCTCTTTTAACTCAAGAGCAGCCAGAATTGCTCGCCCCGCCTGACGCACATCTGCTTGAGAAGTCGAGTGAATTTCCAGCAGACCATATAACCGTTCCACAATCTGCATACCTGGTGTCACATGTGTTGATTTGAGAGCAATATCAGTAATGCGATTGATTTCTATGCCAGGAGAGATTTCAACATATAGGGAAGCCATTCCGGCAATAGGCAAAAATCCCTGTGCAACGGTTCCAAGAAAAGCAGCGTATTGTGGCTGCAAGTTGTCTAAAAATACATAAGCTCTGAGATCAACCATTATAAATACTCCTTTTTCAGGTTTTTAATTTTCATGCTTCACACTTCACATATTTACTTTTTAGATTATTGATCAATTTGAAACAGTTACATCTTTTGCTTCTTGTAAAATTTTTATTCCTGCGCTGGCACCAATACGTGTTGCACCTGCTTCAATCATTTTTTGAGCATCTTCGTATGATCTGATTCCGCCGGCAGCTTTAACGCCAATTCCTGCTTGCCTTACAATACTGCTCATCAGGGCTACATCCTCAGCAGTGGCTCCACTGGGGCCAAAGCCGGTGGAAGTTTTGACATAATTTGCCCGAGCCTTTTTTGCAAGTTCACAAGCACGGACTTTTTCATCGTCTGTCAGATATGCTGTCTCGATGATAACTTTACTGGTTGCTCCACCATCCTCGCAGGCATCACAAACCATCCGAATATCGCGATAAACCAGATCGTCATTTCCACTTTTAAGAGCACCTATATTGATTACCATGTCTATTTCTTCAGCACCATCGCGAATTGCACGTCTTGTTTCCAATGCCTTGATCTCTGGCATGTGCGCTCCTGATGGAAATCCTATCACTGTACATACTTTGACAGGCGATCCTGCAAGTTCTTTTGCCGCTAATTTGACATAGCTGGGACTAATGCAAATTGTGGCAAAGTGAAATTCACCCGCCTCGGCACATAGTTTTTTAACGTCAGACTCTGAAGCATCAGGTTTAAGAAGTGTATGATCAATACAGCGTGCAATATCTTCTGGGACACATTCGCATCCTGTTGCATCATGGTAACCAATTCTATCTACTCCAAAGTTGAGGAATTGTCGTATGGTTTCCGGCTTTCTTTCAACACATACTCCATATAGGCACACCATGTCAGTCTCACGGTAATTGCCATTATTAGCAGATTGTTTTGTGCTTTGAGTTGTTATTAATTCGCCAACTCGCTCAGCAATTCGTTTTATATCTTCACTTGATATATCCACCAAATTATCCTCCTTGATTTTAAGATGATTTTTCTCTTCTGAATTGTAATCAGGATAATTTTTATTATCTAATTCATCAATCATTTTTACACGACGCAAATGACGATCAACAGTACAACTATGAGTTAAGAACGTTTTTACAATTTTTTTGGCTAACTCGGAACCAATTAACCCGGCTCCAAGTGTCAAAACATTTGCATTGTTGTGTTCTCGTGCATTTTGGGCTGTTGAGATATCATAGCAGAGCGCTGCTCGTATACCTTTAACCTTGTTAGCTACCATTGCAGAACCAATTCCTGCGCCGTCAACAATTATACCGAAGTTTGCTTCATTATCTGTTACTTTTTTTGCTACAGCATACGCGAATTTTGGGTAGTCAACAGATTCCGTATCGTATGTACCGCAATCGATAAATAAGTATCCTTGCTCTTTGAGAAAACCTTTCAAGTTTTCCTTTAAATCAAAGCCACCATGATCGGATCCTATTGCAATTGTTTTTTCTTTTCCTGTAGTCATAGTCATTTAATCCCGCAATAATTCCTCAGTAACCCATTCATCTGTTATGAGAATATTAAATAATCGACCATGCAATCCCGCATGTATTGCTTGTAACTTTTCTTTACCACCGGCTACTGCAATAGAATAAGGTTTTTTACTCAATTCTTCTAATTCGATTCCAATAGTTCGTGAATTTAACTCAGCTGAACAGATTTTCCCGTTATGAGTAATAATCCTCGAACAGATATCGCCTACAGCACCTTTTTTTAAAAGGGAATCAACCTCTTCGCGTTCAAAATAATCTGCCTTTACGAGAACAGAATCGTGATTGAACGAACCGATAGTGAATATTGCTACTTTCGACTTGCGAGCCAGGTTTAATGTTCGGGAAATATTTCTATCGGAAATAATTGCTCGTTTTAGATCGGCACTATCTACAACAGCGGGAAGTGGTAGGAGAAATGGAATAGCACGATATTTTTCACTTATTTTTTGTGCAATTTCAGTTGCATGAGTATCGTATTCCGCACGTGAAATACCGCCGTTTAGCTGTACTACAATCATATCTTTAACTGGTTTTCTTCTCACCTGCCGTGCAACTTCCTGCATAGTTGTGCCCCAGGAAACACCCAGGATAAGACCTTCTTCAACTAGCTGGTTCAGTAATATAACCGCAACTCGCCCCAGTCGTTTCTTAATAATTTGAGTTTCTTCATTGTCATTTGGAACGACGATAACTTTTTTCAATCCAAATTTCTTTTGCAGTTTTTTTTCCAATAGGGTTCCATGTTCTGTAGGATCGAAGATTTCAATTCTGACGATGCCTTTATCACGAGCTCGTTGTAGTAGGCGGGAAACTCCTGGTCGGGATATACCAAGTTTCCATGCTATTTGCTGCTGACTGAAGTTATGCTCATAGTAAAGGCGAGCTACTTCTACCAGTAGTGATATATGGTTTGAGTTTTCTGACATCTATTGCACGTTTGTTCAATTTCAATTAACATTTGTTCAAAAGTAATAAAGAATATTAAACATGTCAAGAAAAAAATTATCAATAGTAAAAATGTGCTAAAAAAATAATAAAATTCAATTAAAGCATCTTTTATTCCATAAGATCAATTAATGAAGTATTCCGAAGGTAATTTTTAATATTTCAAATTCTAATAAATATACATTGTAAATTTTTATATTGATGTTATGTTGTTTTTCTTATTATTTTGTTGATGTATGAATAAAAAATGGAAAAATGGATTGTATTTTACTCTAATTGACTATTAATTATAAGAGTTATCTAATTGCATGTTCTTTTTTGTTTCCGGAAAAAAATATATAAAGGGAAGGTTTGTTTGCGAAAATCCCATGCGAAATGGCACAATGTGTAGGAGATGATATTCTGAGCTTTTGTCTTTTTCTCAAAAAAGTGCCTCACTAAGCTATAAATGAATAATAGTGGTTTGATTCAATGAAAAACCGATATAAACAAAACTATTCAGAAATAAAAGGCTTGGGAAATAGTAACCTCTACTTAAGGAGGTCTGAATCGTTCTTTTATCGAAAAAACCTTGAGTTTAGGAAATACCTTTTTTCGCGAAATGTGATACCTAGATTTGTAGAGTGGGGTATTTTTCAGCCAAATATTAGAATGGTTGAAATAGGCTGCGGTCATGGAGATAAATTACATCTAATTTTTCAAAATGCTAAAGAGGGTTCAACATTGATCGGTTTAGATGTTTCTTCAGAGATGTTAATCAAGGGCAAGGCTAAATATCCTGACTTAGCAAATATTATGTTTCAAGGTGATGCTTTTAAGCTGGATAAACTTGTTGGAAAATATAATGTTTTGTTTTATTTGCAGATATTACAACACTTCACAAAGGATCAAGTCAAGAAATGTTTAACTATTGCTAAGGCTTATTTAAAATCAAATGGTAAAATTGTAGTAATGAACACATTTGTACCCGAAAAGCCATTATCTAGAAAGATTTTTCTAGCTCTAAAATTTTTATATGCGAAGTTGTTTACCATGAATCCTGATGAATATCGCAATTTAACAGAATCGGAATTTGTTAAAATTGCTGATGGTGTTGGGTTTAGATTAACTAAAAGAACTTCAGCTGGATTTACCATTAGAGCTTTACTATTGAATCTCATAGATTAGGATTGTAATAATATTAACTATTCATTGGTAGAATAAACAATTTGTGATAAGAAAAGATATTGTTACAGAAATATTTTATGAATTTCTCTTTGACTTTAAGCAATTTAGGTGAGGGTATTAGCGCATGAAGAAAAATCTATGGTTTGTTTTGGCGATTTTATTCCTTTTTTCAGTTTTTACCAGCAATTGTTCTATTTTAAAAATCAGAGAGGAAACAGACCTCTGGCCGGAGATTGAACCTTTTCATACCGAATACCTTAAAGTTTCGGATATTCATGAGATCCATTATGAGCTCTGCGGAAATCCAGAGGGCAAGCCAGTCTTTATGCTCCACGGCGGACCGGGAGGCAGCTGTTCACCATATATGCGCAGGTTCTGTGATCCCGACAAATTTCTTATTGTATTGCATGATCAGCGTGGTGCCGGTAAATCCAGGCCTTATGCCGAGATTCGTGAGAATACCACTCAGCATCTCATTGAAGATATTGAGAAATTACGAGAGCATTTAAAACTCGATAAAATCATTCTTTTTGGTGGCTCATGGGGAACAACGCTGGGTCTGGCATATGCTGAGACATATCCTGAGAATGTAAGTGGGATGTTATTGCGTGGAGTATTTACCGCTACGAAGAGGGAGCTTGATCACTTCTATCACGGAGGAGTGCGTACATTTTTCCCTGAAACTTATGAGAAATTGCTTGCTGCATTACCGGATCCGGATAAACGTCCTTTGCCTAATTATCTTCTTGAATTGATTCAGAACAGTGATCCAATTGAACAGGAAAAATACTGTAAAGCCTGGGCAAAGTACGAAATAAAAATTGCCGGACTAGAAGTATCAGACCAGTGGATAGATGAATACTATGAAAATCATAATCCATTATCTTTCGCTCTCTTTGAAAATTATTATATGGCTAATGGGTGTTTCTTAGAAGAGGGGCAGCTTATAAAAAATGCTGATAAGCTTATAGAGATACCGATTATTATGATTAATGGCAGATATGATATGATCTGTCCATCCATTACCGCTTATCAACTGCATCAGAAACTCCCCAAATCGAAGTTGATCATTGCTGAGGGAGCAGGTCACTGGATGGGCGAAAGACCTATTGAACAAACACTCTTGGAAGCGATGAAGGAATTTGAGTAGTTTTTTAATGAGTATATTGATTCCCAAAATCCTTGCCAATAAAGAGCTGTAGAAGTTATCTGATGAACAGATTACAATTGCTGAATTAACCGGTTTTGCCATTCAGGATATTCAAATTTCAAAGGCTGTTTATAAAGTCTTACGTTCTTAGTTAGCTTATACAGAGGAGGAAATTTTATAGGATGATACGAAAATACATAGGCATTATTATTCTTATGTTATGTGCATTCTCTCTTATTCTTGGTGGTGTTTATTATAGAACTTTGGAGACTGATCTTGCTGCATCAATAGAAAATTATGGTATCTTTGGATTGTTTATCTCCTCTGTATTGCTTGATTTCATACCTCAATATGTCTCTCCTCATTTGGGATTAGTCAGCGGTGTGCTTTTAGGTCTTAATGCATTCTTTGTTACCCTTGTGACGATCGGTGGTTCTGTGTTAGGTTCATTTATTGGTTATGAAACAGGTCGTTTCAGCACTACATTTACAAAGAGATTAATAGGTGAGCGCTATTCACGCTTTAGGGAACTAATTAATAAAAAGGGGAAATGGGCGGTGATGATTGCTGCTGTTTCTCCTATTCCTTATGTACCATTGATTATTGGAACAGTCCATATGTCGAGAGCGAATTTCATCGTTTATGGTTTGATACCAAGGACTATAGGATTTATACTGCTAGCAACAGGCGTGTCATTTATTCCCGGCTTATTTAAGTAATTGTAATTGATAATGTATTGTTAGCGAAACTGTATATAACATTCGTATCGGCATTGGTTCTGAAATGGATTATCTATTGGCTGGTTTAAGTCTTGTTAATGAACATTTGAAGGAAATTAGGTGAAAATTCTTTTTGTATCTCTTCCTGACCAAAGTACTGCCATTATATTTGCGTCAGGAAACTTATTGGATTTTGTGTAGTGACTCACTTCTGTTTTTATATAATTGCTATGCCACAAAGAGGAGAAATTTTTCTTTATAGCCTTTTTTATTTTAAATATAGGTAAATGTTATAATGGCTTCAGAACTTTTCTCTATTCTTTCTCTATATTAATATCCATAATAGCGTAGATTATGTCTTTACGCCCCTGTTCCAATTATTAATTGTTCTTAAAATATTCTACAAAAATTGCCGCAGCTTTTTCTGCCTCGATTTTTGTAAGTGCCTCTGCATATATTCTTATAATTGGCTCTGTGTTTGAAGGACGGAGATGTACCCAGTGATCGTGATAGATAAATTTTATCCCATCTTCGTTGTTAATGGAGACAGCTTCCGCAATTTTTGTAAGTTGAGGCAAAGAATTAGACAAGTCGATTTCTCCTCTGGGTACCTTTTTCTTTATTATTGAATATTTCGGCATTTTTTTCATTAAGTTGGAAAGAGAGCAACCTTCCTCTACGAGAAGTTGAAGTACGAGAGCAGTCCCAACGAGAGAATCGCGTCCTAAATGAGCGTCGGGAAGAATTACACCGCCATTTCCTTCACCGCCGATTACAGCATCGACTTCACGCATTTTTTTTGCAACATTAATTTCACCGATAGGTGTTCGAATAACTCTCGTATTGTAATTATGTGCAATATCATCTACTGCCATTGTAGTAGATAAGTTAGTGACCACTATTTTATTTTTCACAGCCGATTTTGAAAGTACTAATTTTTCTGTCAGTACAAGTGTGTATTCTTCTGAAATGGGTTTTCCCTCATTAGATACTATGGCAAGGCGGTCGCCATCAGGGTCCATAGCAAAACCGATATCTGCTCCGGAAGACAATACTTTATCCATTAATTCACCAAGATTTTCCGGTAGAGGTTCTGGACTATGAGGGAAAGGCTTATCATTGTTACAATTGATAGGAATAATTTCGCAGTTTAATGCAGTTAAAAGTTCAGGAATTGCCTTATATGCAGCGCCGTTTACAGCATCGACTACTACTTTAAATTTTCTGCTTTGGATTTTTTCTATGTTTAAATACGTTATTCTTAAAATGGATTTGATATGGTCTTTAATAGCGTTTTCGTATTGGATAGATTTTCCAATAGAGGTTTTTTTTTCAGGTAGGTTTTCACCAATTTCAATTCTTCGATTTTTAAGCTTAAGCATCTGCTTAGCATCAAGGAAAAGGCCGTCAGAGCCTATAAACTTTAGACCATTCCAGGGAAGTGGATTATGACTGGCAGTAATAACTATGCCTCCACTGGTATTTTGGAACTCAACAGCATACTGAACTGTCGGAGTTGGACATATTCCAAGGTCTATAACTGTTGTACCGGAATTGTTCAATGCTTCGGTAATAATTCTGTTAATTTTTTCGCCACTTGTTCGAGTATCTCTACCGATAACAATTTTTCTGGAATCTATCATCTCCGAAAATGCATGACTGTAAGATTTAATAACTATTTCTGAGAGGTCAGTATCGTAACCTCTAACTCCCGATAAACTTTCTATTAACATTTTTACCCCTATAAAAAAAACCCTACACTCATAACTAAGGAGTGGGTTAGTTCCAATTTTTTAGATTGCTATTATCAATTTAATAACGTGAAGACAGGTCTTGAAACCCATACTGAGATCCAGATTGAAACCTTTGTTGATACCCTTGCATTGCTATATTCCTTCGTAGGCGCTTTAG
>JADHYC010000101.1 GCA_016782645.1 Fidelibacterota bacterium
TAAATCCTCATCAGTCATATCGTTTATCCATTCTTTCAAACGAAAATAACGTTCGTGACTTTTCCCAGTTTTTTTATTCCACTCATTCTGATATTCTTTGAGAAATTTTGAAGATTTATCACCTTTTTGAATGGCTTTTACAGCAACAGTACCTGCTATTTTGCCTGCCAACATACCGGGTAAAATTCCTCCACCGGTCATTGGATTAACCTGATGAGCCGCATCGCCGACAACCATGAAATTATCTGCATAGATTTTGGAAATTGTCCTATCAACAGGTACACCGCCTGCAACTGTAGTTAATGGCGAGACGTCAGGAAATATTTCCTTAATAAATAATTCAAGGTAATCTATAGCCGGACGATTAGTTGCATATTTGCCATTAACACCAAGTCCGATGTTAGCAGTTCGATCTCCCTTTGGAAAAACCCACACATAGCCACCCGGTGCCCATCTTCTGGAAAAATAGAAAGTAATCCTTGTTGGATTAAGGTCAATATTACCCACTGTCATTTGAGCACATGACTCAAAATGTTTTATTTGTGCTTGAGTATGAAGACCGGCAAAACGTCCCACTCTGGACTCCACTCCGTCAGCTGCGATAACAATTCCTGCTTCTACTTTTAAATCTCGCCCAATGTGTCTAACCAAAACATTATAATCCCCATTATCTGTTTTTTCTAATCCGTATACATAAGCTTTTGTGAATATTTCTACACCGTGGTTTGAGGCTTCAAGAGCAAGAGAATGATCAAATAGCCGACGATGAAGTATAAATCCTCTTGTAGGACTGTGAAAATCAACAATCTTGCCGCTGGGTGAAATAAACCTAATGTCCTGTATGGTAGCAGCAATCCAGGAAGAATCAATATTTACATATTTTTTAAGACCTTCCTCACCGATTGCTTCACCGCAACGTACTGGAACACCAATTTCACGATCTCTTTCAAACAGAACAACAGAAGCACCATCCTCAGCAGAATATTTGGCTGCCATTGAACCGGCAGGACCACCACCTACAACCACAATATCATATCTTTTTTTCATCAATACTCTCCATCTCAGTAACCTGTTCTAAAGCCCCGAACGGACAGACTTTTATGCACAACAAACAATTTGTACAGATCTCTTGATCGATATATAAAAAAGATTCTCCCATCTCGATACAATCTTCAGGGCAAATAGCAACGCAAGATCCACAAAAATCACAAGTCTCTTCCTTTATATGAATCATTGTCACTGCTCCTCAATATTAAAAGTAGGATAATTCAGATCAAATCTTGATGTGTAATATATTTTCGATAAATAATAGTTCAGTAATATTACTATGAAGAAAAGAGGGAATTCAACACAAAGAAAAAGAGCAATAAACAGCATAGGATATCTTATGCATCTTAAAACCCAGGAATCCGTTTGTTTAAAGAGCATAATAAAATATAGTATGATAGATAAGAGAATTGGATGGGAGATAACCGGATCTTTAATATACATTCCGACAGTAAACCCGATAATCAGCAAAATAAAAGCAACCCAGATTGCTGTTTTTTTACCAAAACTAACTGCAAAGGTTTTTTTGTCATGTAAGGAATCCCCACCCATATCAGGTATTGTTGTCAATAAAGCAACTGATCCCCAGGCAAAAATGTATGGTATGGCATAAATAAATGTTTTCCACTGTACTTTTCCTACCATAACCCAGCCAATTAGAAATAGAATCAAACCTCCTATCATATTCGTACATATACCCATTAGAGGTGAATCTTTCCAGGCGAAAGGCTTATAATTATATAAATATCCCCAGAATAATACAAAAAGGGCAAGTAATAGAAACAGATAGAAATTTTGAATAAGTAGGATTAGAAGTGAAATTCCTATCGAGATTAATGCAATTTTTCTCGCAATTTCAGGATGGATATGATCCTCGGAAATCAGGAAAAGTTTCTTATTATCCTTATCGGTTCCTACATCTTTAGTTTGATTTAAGATGAACGTCCCTCCCGCAGCAAGTGTAATGAGTACAAAATTCACTACAATTAACCAATTGATTTCTAAAGACCACCATTTAGGTTCTGTATTATATAAGAAAAATGCTGAATAGCCTGCTAATGTTATTATCCATACAGGAAAGAATAGTGTAGGTCGAAAAATGAAAAGGTAATCAAGTGGTTTTAGATATTTTGCCGGGATTTTTAACATAATTATTCCTCTTATTATTTAATCTGTTCCATTTGCTCTATGTATTTACCGGTGAAACAAGCTGTACAAAAATGATCATGAGGTAGAGACATAGAATTTAAAAGTCCCTCTTCACTGAGATATTCAAGACTATCTACTTCAAGGTAGGATTTTATTTCAGATATTTCTTTACAATTTGCAATCAATTCTTCCGGAGATGGAAAATCCATTCCATAATAGCATGGGCATTTAACCGGTGGAGAACCTATTCTTACATGTATCTCTTTTGGATGAACTTCCCGTACCATTCTTACTAATTGTTTTAAAGTAGTTCCCCGAACAATAGAATCATCGACAATCACAACACTTTTATCTCTAAGAATGCCACCGATTGCATTGAATTTAAGTTTGACGGAGAAGTCTCGCATAACCTGAGTTGGATAAATGAAACTTCTGCCAATGTAGTGATTACGTATTAATCCTATCTCAAATCTTGCATCTGAACGTTGAGAAAAGCCTAATGCAGTAGTATTACTGGAATCAGGTACAGAAATTACAATATTTGCACCGGGAACAGGTTTTTCTTCAGCAAGTGTCTTGCCCAGTTTTCTCCGGGTCTTATCAACATATTCTCCAAATATCCGGCTATCAGGCCTGGAAAAGTACACATATTCAAAAATACAGTGTTTCGGTTCTGGTTCGAAAATTTTAAATGAACGTTCGCTTTCAGAGTCGAAAACAAGCATTTCACCTGGATTAACATCTCTTTCATATGTAGCACCAATAAGGTCCAGAGCACATGTTTCTGAAGCAAAAACAATGGCATCATCTAGTTTACCGATACATAGTGGTCGAAATCCGTGTTTATCACGTGCAACAATAATTTTATCTTTATACATAATAATAATAGAGTAGGCGCCATGTACCTGTTTTAATGCACATAATATTTTCTCTTCAAATGTATTTCCTTTTGCACGGGCAAATAGATGAATAATGAATTCCGTATCGGAAGTAGTTTGAAAGATGGTTCCTTTTTCTTCCAGGTCTGTTTTAATGCTTTTTAAATTTATCAAATTCCCATTATGAGAAATTGCTATTTGATCCCCTTTATAGTTAAAGACCAGGGGTTGAATATTTTCATAGGAATTGCTTCCATGAGTGGAATACCTATTATGCCCGATTGCAATTTTACCAGGCAAGTTTAGCAATTTCTTCCTATCTGTAAAAACATCCGAAACAAGTCCATTGCCTTTAGTGATATAGTTACGTTTTCCGTCAAAAGATATTATGCCTACTCCCTCCTGTCCCCTATGCTGCAAAGCATAAAGGCAAAGATAGGCTAATATGGACGCTTCACTGTGGTTATAAATACCAACTATTCCGCACATTTCTATTTAAGACTCTTTAATTCTGATGTGATTTGTAAATATCCAGCCTCTTTCATCCCTTTCGATTTCTAACCTATAAAGTCCTTCATGTACTTTTAAATTTAATTCTTTTGTTTCTTGTAAGTAAAATACTTTCCCATTCCTAATGACCTTGCATATACTTTTTTCTGGTATTATAGCTCGTAGTATTGCCCTTCTCGAAAATCCCATTTCACCCATTTGAATTTCTTTGTCTTCCATCTCCGCCCAAAAGCGAAAACCTCTTGCGTCTCCGCGTCTATAATTTGATATAAAACTCTTGCCCTGAAAAATAGTATTAAAAATAATCTGTTCCGTATCTGAAACTGACGTAGATTTCAAGATTGGTTTATCTATAAGTAAATGTGTTCGAATTGACTTGAACATTATTTTATAATCAAATATGGCTTTTGAAAAAAAGCCCAATATTTTGATCTTTTTTGCATGTACATCTACGGAACCAACTCCTGTTACTTTTTTCTCAATATTAGCTTTATCCCACCACTGCATGATTTTTTTTGATGGTGATGTTGAAAAACTTCTTGGGTGTACAACATTCCAATATCTGTTTTTCAGAGTAGTAGATTCCAGCCAGTGTGACATCATATTCCATATTTCGATTACTTCGATTTCAGGATAATCAAGACTTCTCCAGGTAATAGGAGGAAATCCTGGAAGTGAATTTTTTGAATCTCTCTCTTCAAGCGGATGAGCGGCAATACCAAGAGCATTTTTATCTTTTACGGCTTTAAGATATTCTTTATGGGAATATGTTTCGGGGAGAGTTTTATCTAACCCGAAAGCAAGATAATGATGTTGGTCTTCCGGATCATTGATTTCATATCCAATGCTTAAAAATAAATTTTGATGCCAGCCAACGAATCCTTCATCTTTTCCCTGCAATGTCATGTGATCAGACATCATTAAATAATCAAGTTCTGCTTCAATAGCTGCTGAAATTATCTTGGGATAAGTCCCACTTCCATCGGAATAAACCGAATGTCCGTGAATACAGCCAATATATTCGTTTAGTTTAATCATTGGATATTGTTTATAAATATTAAAGCAATTGCTATCCCCATACAGTCAGCTATTAAATCTCGAATGCTGAAGAAGCCGTTCTTTTTCCTGCTATCCCAGATTTCCTTTCCTAATGCACATGTTACCGTTATTGAAGCTGAATTTATTTTTGATTTTTTATTTACCTCAGAAAGCATTTTATTCTGGAAATAATAGGAAGTTGTTGTTAAATAAAGTGATGAGCTAAAGTGTTTTAGTTTATCTCTTGCGAACCACGGATCTTTTTTGTTAAGCTCAGATGAAAATGGGTTATCAATGCTAAATCCATTAGAAGTAAGTCCTATAAGTATTATGCAGGCAAAAGCTAATTTTTTCATATAATTCCCAAACAACTAAGAAAAACTAATAAAATCAAAACAGGTGCAACGAATCTAATCAAAAATGACCATAAATTTGAATAATAATTTGGAAATTTTTCAGCACCTTCTTTAAGATGAGGTAAGGCATTTTTAATTCCCCAGAACCATCCAACAAAAAGCGCTATGAATATTCCGCCTAAAGGGAGAAAAATGTTGGCAGCAAGAAAATCAGCTAAATTAAAAAAAGTCAATCCGAGAATCTTAAAACTACTCCAGGGACCGTAGGAAAGTGCACTTGGTATCCCAAGTAAAAAAACAATACAACTAAAAATAATAGCAGTTTTTTTCCTGCTGATATGGAATTCATCTACTATAAATGATGTAATTACTTCAAGTAAAGAGATTGTCGAAGTAAGTGCAGCAACAGATAGTAGCAAGAAAAAGAATATACGGAAAAAATATCCACCGGGAATTGAATTGAACATTACCGGTAATATATTAAATATTAAAGATGGACCTTGAGCAGGTTTCAATCCCATTGCAAAAAGAGCAGGGAAAATCATAAATCCTGATAAAAGAGCAATTAATGTATCGAGAATAACTATACTTAACGCACTTGAGGGAAGATTACACTTTTTGGACATGTAACTTCCATAGGTCAAAAGCGCGCCCATACCCAGACTAAGCGAGAAAAAAGCCTGTCCTAGAGCCAGTAAAACTGTTTTTGTTGTAATCATAGAGAAATCAGCTTTTGTAAGGTATGTAATACCGGCTTTTGCTCCCTTTAACGTAACTCCACGAATTACTAATATTATAATTAAAACAAGCAGAATTGGCATCATAATCTTACTGGCTTTTTCGATTCCTTTTGTAACTCCACAATAAATAATCCCCATTGTTAGGATCATAAAAAGACCATGGAAAAAAACAGCCCACTGCCCGCTTGAAGAAAGTTGTGTAAATAATTCTCCAGCCATTGTTGGACTCTCTAAATTCTGAAAACTCCCCTTTATTGATTCTACGACATAACCTAAACTCCATCCGGCTATAACATTATAATAAGAAAGAATAATAAATCCTGTAAATACACCTAAAGCACCCACACTTATCCAGAACGGATTTCCATTAGAAAGTTTCCTAAAACTCCCCACTGGATTATTTTGAGCTGTTCTACCAAT
>JADHYC010000102.1 GCA_016782645.1 Fidelibacterota bacterium
TTACACTTACGTTTCAACGGAAGAATTATCCAGGGTGCTTTGCGGTGCATCCAGACCTATTCACTTCAGAGGAGTTACTACCATTGTAGCCAAACTTTTTAACATTGTACAACCCGATATTGCAGTATTCGGTCAAAAAGATGCTCAGCAAGCTATTATAATAAAGCAGATAGTAAAGGACCTGAATTTTCCAATAAAAATAATCGTTGCACCTATAATTCGAGAGAAGGACGGCTTGGCAATGAGTTCACGTAATAAGTATCTTTCTTCTGAGGAACGGGAACAGGCAGCTGTAATAAATCGTGCTTTGACCGAGGCGTATAAAAGAGTTCAATCAGGTGTAAGAAATGCCAAAGATATTGAAAATCTCATACGCAGAATAGTTAATGAAGCCACCCTTGGAAAAATAGAATACATAAAAATTATTGACGATTCTACTCTTAAAAGTGTTGAGTGTATAGAAGCTGGAACTTTTGCTGCTGTTGCAGTGTTCTTTGGAAAGACAAGGTTGATTGATAATGTTATTTTGTTAAAAGAATAGGATGAGGTTTTAATAGTTCCGATCCCATATCGTTTTGGTTATTGTATAATTCAAATACAAACCCGTTTGGTCGTTAAGCTCTGAAAGTGGGTTCGATTAGTGTTTTTTAAAATAGCCACAAAATTAATCTCGTGCTAAAGGAAACACATACCAAAAAGGGGTTTTCTCGAAGAGATGCCTTTGGCATAACCCCCGCAGTAAAGGGCTAAAGCCCGAGGCGGTTGGGCAGGGATTTGGCCCACGACATAAATGTCGTGTCAATTCAATTCGTAGTAAAAAAGATTATGGCAATTTAGATGATCTGCAGCGTTATTATATAAGATAAAAACATATTTGTTTGCATGCTCCAGAAATGGGTTTTTTAGCATAGAATTATCATCGAAAGGAAACAATATAAGTGTGAAAGGAGTATAAAAAATAATTTTAATTGTGAGCCAAATTAACCTTGACAAACTCCAACAAATAATTTAAAATGAGGTGTGAATTTAAATTTAATACTCAAGGTGGTAAAATGAAGAGTAAATTTATCAAGATTTTTCTAATTACCCTTTTGGTTATGCCTTTAGGATTAATTAAAGCGCAATTTAAAAGTCAGTTAAAAGAAAAGCCATCCGTCGAAAAAAGCATCCAAATTCCCGGTATTGGACCCTCATCTCTTGGGTTTAGTTTATTCGATCCTAATAGATTTTTTATGAATCAATCATATTCACTTTCTTATATGAGTTTTGGAAAATCTTCTGCTTCTCTTGGAATATATCAAAACACGATGTCGTACATTTTTTCTGATAAATTAACTTTAAGTGGACGCATCGGGTTTGTGCATAACCCATTGCAAATGGGTGTAAATCAAAGTTCTCTGAGTTCTATCAATAATATGATTTACGGCGCTGAGTTGAATTATCACCCAAAAGATAATCTCTTTTTAAATTTAAGATTTGATAAAGTTCCAATATATTATCGCTATGGAATGATGCCTTATGGAAACCGGTATTATCGTAGTTATTAATAGGTAGAGAGTGCAGAGAAGTTCCAGAAGCAGATCAAAATCAACTAAATATAGTAGAAAAAAAGTCAACAGCCCTGATGTTCAGAAGTGGCTTCTGAATATGGCAATATTTTGCCTTTCCATTGTTATAATAGGATTTATTTTTTCAATGAGTAAAAGAGTTGTTTCGAATAAATCAAAGATATATCTTTCTCAATCTGTTACTGTACTACCATCTGAAAAACCTTATTCCTATATTGTTGTGGAAGTATTGAATGGCTGTGGGATATCTGGCTTGGCGCAAAAATTTACAAATTATCTTAGACAGCAAGGTATTGATGTTATTTATACCGGTAATGCTGATAGAATGAATTATGAAAGGACCCATCTTATTGAGAGGGCAAATGTACCGGAAAAAAGTAAGGAAGTTCTCAATATCCTCATGTTTGACTCAAGCAGGACAATTCATGAAGTTAATCCATCCCTCCATGTAGATTTAACATTACTATTAGGTAAAGACTATAAAGACCTTCCCGTTTACTTAAAAATATTAGATATAGGGGAAAATTTATAGAACTGCATGTTTGCCCCTAAAGATTCTAATAGTACTCAATATTCTTACAATTTAGCAAAAAAAGCTGCTCAAATAGCGTTTGATAAAAAAGCTAAAGATATTTTTATCCTTGATTTGAGGAATCTGACATCTATTACCGATTATTTTCTTATTTGTACCGGAGATGTGGATCTCCATGTAAAAGCAATAGTTGATGAAATAAAAATTAAACTTAAACCGGAGACCAAGCCATGGCATATTGAAGGATATCAGCATCTGAAGTGGGTTTTGATGGATTATGTGGATTTTGTGGTTCATGTTTTTCAGAAAGATATAAGGAATTATTACAACCTTGAGCGATTGTGGGCGGATGCTCCCTCAGAGAAAATAGAAAGCAGCTTTTAAGATATTTTTACTATTTAGAATTTCTAACTCAATTTATTCATATTTTCAATATTTCGAAAATTTTGTAGTCATTAAGTATCGCAGTGGTTAGGGATCAAGTAAAAAGGCTTGGTACAGGTCAATAATTCTTTTTTGCTCTTATTATTCTGAAGTTTGAGATATGATATTTTTCTATTTAGTTGTAGGAAAATAGCAAAAATCGTAAATTTTTTTATGATTGATACTATTAAAGAGATTTTAAAAGAAACATTATCAAATATTAATATATTTATTGATAAACCAATTCAAATTGATCGTTCCAGGCATCCGGAGCATGGTCATTATTCTACTAATATACCGCTTTTGCTAACTAAGGTATTAAAGCGTCCCCCGATGGATATAGCTCGAGATATAGTTAGAGCAATATCTCCACATCCTGATATCATTTTTAAAGTAGAAATTAAACCGCCAGGTTTCATCAATTTCTTTATATCACCAAAAGCATTGCAATCGGTTGTAAAGGAAATTCTTAAAACGGGTTCAGAATATGGTCGTTCCGACCAAGGAGAGGGACTAAAAGCACAGGTGGAATTTGTTAGTGCCAATCCTACAGGACCGCTTACTGTTGGTCATGGAAGGCAAGCAGTTTTAGGTGATACCATTGCTCGGATTCTGGAGTGGAACGGCTTTGATGTAGAACGTGAATACTATTACAATGATGCCGGAAGGCAAATGAGAATTTTAGGTTATTCTACATATATCCGCTATCGCCAACTTTTAGGATATGATGATAAAATTCCAGAGGATCATTATCAGGGTGATTACATAGTTGATATTGCTAAGAAAATAGTTGAAAAGTATGGTGACCGTTTTAAAGATGATCCCGATAATAATATTTTTAAAAATTCTGCTGAGCAAGCAGTTTTTGAGGATATTAGTAAAACTCTAAAAAGACTTGATATAGTTTTTGATCAATTTTACAATGAAAAAAGCCTTTATGATGATGGGAAGATAGATCATGTTTTAATAAAATTAAAAGAGAGGAATGCAACTTACGAAAAAGATGGAGCAATCTGGTTTCGTTCAGGTAAATATGGGGGTACTGAAGATCGGGTTTTATGGAAGAGTGTTGTAAATGAAGCAACTTACCGCTTGCCGGATATTGCTTATCATGTAACGAAGTTTAAAAGAGGTTACGATTTAATAGTGGATCTTTTTGGTGCTGATCATCATGCTACATATCCTGATGTATTAGCTGGTCTGAGAGCGCTTGGATATGATACAAGCAGTGTAAAAGTTCTTATCCATCAGTTTGTGACTTTAACTAAAAGTGGTGAAAAAGTTAAAATGTCTACAAGGAAAGCAACTTATGTGACTCTTAGTGAATTAATAGATGAAGTTGGTAAGGATATCGTTCGTTATTTCTTCATAATGCGAGGTATGAAAAGTCATCTGAACTTTGACCTTGAATTGGCAAAAACAGAGAGCGAAGAGAACCCTGTATTTTACCTTCAATATGCTTATGCCCGTATTTCAAGTATATTGCGGAACGCAGATTTTAAAGGAATAAAGTTTACCGGTGCTTATGATATTTCGTTACTTAAAGAACCTGAAACTCTTACTCTATTAGATGTTCTTGGTGAGTTTAGAGAGATAGTTTTACTTTGTAAAGAGACACTTGAACCCCATCATCTTACAAATTACTTACAAAAATTAGCTACAGCTTTTCATAAGTTTTACACTGAACATCGGGTTTTAACAGACAATGAAGAACTTACACAGGTACGTTTAGCACTTGTAAAAGCAGTAAAAATAGTATTAGCTAATGGCTTGCATCTTATAGGTGTTTCTGCTCCAGATAGAATGTGATTTGAATAATTGAAAGTATTATTTTAATCTGCGGTTGTTTTAAATACCATTTATTGCAGCAATATCTGCATCTATAAAGATTTCAACTCTTCGATTTTTTGATCGTCCTTCCTCTGTATCATTATCCGATATTGGACGGAATTCACCATAACCTAAGGCAGAAAATTTGCCCTCTTGTATATCGGAAACAGCGCTTATATATTCTACTACTTTTAATGCGCGAGCGGAACTTAACTCCCAGTTATTTGCATAAGGTCCACCTCGGACTACCCAATTGTCAGTATGACCTTCGACACGGATTTCAACATTTAAAGTTCGCCTATTCCTTTTTAAAACGTTATAGAATTTTCTAAAGTCTTTATCTGTTTCTATTGAGAGAAGTTTAGATTGTTGTATGGTACTGCCAACATTATCAAGAATCGGTTTAAGTTGTGAGGTGATTTCAGCAGAATTTATATCGAAGAAGTATTCACCACTAATAGTTAATTGAACTCCTTTTGTACCGCGAGTAACATGTAAGTAATCACTTAGACGGTTAGTTTTTACATATTCACTAAGTTTGTTTTCTGTGTTCTCAAGGAGAAGGTTCACAACTCTATATATGTTGTTTTGTGCTTCACTTGACATTACGAGAATGAGAACAAAAAAAGTTAATAGAAGTGTAACCATGTCAGCATAAGTGATCATCCATGATGATCTTGGGACTGGTGTTTTGGGAGAATCAGACATTAAAAGGGATTCCTTCGTTAATATCTATCAATTGAATCAACTGTACTAATGATACTTATTAAATTAATAGAAAATATATCACATTCCGTAAAGAACATCAAGATAATCAATAAGTGCCATTAGAGCTTCTGCATAAGATGGCTGTTTAACATCATTGACAACCCAGGTATCGGGATCATCTGGGTTTAATTTATTTGAGGGATCAAGGAAATTAACCTGTTCCTGTGCTTTTCCCAATTGTCCCTCGTGATAATATGCCATTGCTAAAATCAATCTCATGTCTTGATAATCTATTAATGGTTCGTACTCGAAATAATAGTTCGGGTTGTTTTGGAGTACTTCCTTTGCTTTATATATTGCTTGAGCGTATTCTTCGGCTGCAAGATAGGCAGCAGCTAATCCTGCAATTGGATCATTGGTAATGTTACCTTTTGATATCGCATTGCTAAAATTTTCTATTGCATTTGTAGATTCATTTAAAAGTAAATAACACCATCCACAGCCGTGGTACCCAACTTCATTGTCCGGCTCATCGTATGCAGCATCTAAGAATTTATTCAATGCTGCTTCGTAATTATTGTTTTGAAATAGTGTCCAGCCACTGTTTGCAAGGTCTTCAGCTGTAGGTTTAGATTCGGTAAAAATTGAACAACTACAAAAAAGAGTTATTGTGAGTAAGATTATGAACGGAAATATACAACGATAGTAAATTTTCACTTTATTAACACCATTTTTTTAGATTTAAAGTAGTGCCCATATTCTAAGCGATAGATATATATACCACTTGCAATGGGTACACCTTGAGAGTTTCTTGAATCCCAACTAATGGAATATTTACCGGGCAAGTAGGATCTATTGACTAGTTTAGTTACCTCTCTCCCTAATAAATCATAAACAATAAGTTTTGTTGGGATGTTAAAAGCTCC
>JADHYC010000040.1 GCA_016782645.1 Fidelibacterota bacterium
GCAAGTCCCAGTGGTAATTCAAATTATCACGATTAATTAGATACTTTTCTCCACTGAATTTATAACCGCAAATTTCGAAAATTTCTTCAACATATGATTTCTTATTAATTTGACTTATATCATCAAAAAGACCCGTGAAGTATTTATGTTTGGCAAAGTCATTAATCGGTATTGGAACACCGTTAGCTAAAGTAAACCCAAATTTTTTTTTAGCATTTATTTCTTTTGCTAGAGCGCAAGCCTCTAAATCTTTGTCTAAGTTTATCAAAATATCAAATGTCGTATTTTCCACAAACAGTATATTCTTCAGCTCAAAATCCAATTTTTTATCAATAGAATTAGGTAAAATTTCCGGAGTAAGTGTGAACCAATAAATCATACTTTCAGGATATTCATTCTTTAATTTTACCAGCAGAGGAGTCGTACGGATTACATCACCAATTGCGCCCAATTTTATAATTAAGATTTTTTCTTTGGTTTTTGAATAATATTTGCAATTATCGCAATGAATGCCTTCACGTTTATTGAATATGCAAGGAATATCACCTCTAAAATATCTACAATCTTTATTTACTAACATTTCTAAATTTCCCCGCATCTTTTTATTTCAATCATCCTTATCTTTATAAAACAGATAGTTAGAAATTCATATAAGTTTTTATGTTAAAATAAAAATTTAAAGTAAAACTAACCATACCTCGCTGAAATTGGTTCAAATAAAAATCTTTCACTAGTTTTGCATGTCTATTTAACGTAAAAAATTCTCAATTATTCGAATCAGATTTGGCAATTTTACGAACAATATAGTGTTCCTTTTTTTGTCCGAATGCGATCATTTCAGCCAAAAGCCCCATAGATGTAAACTGCAGTCCGACTATTAAAAGCAATATACCAAGAAAAAATATTGGGCGGTTACCGATCCATATCCCTTGAAGCCAACCAATGGTCAAGTAGATCAAAATTATAAACCCTCCCAAGAAACATATTATACCTAGAAAGCCAAAAAGATGCAAAGGACGTCTTGTATATTTTCCAAGAAAAAGCACTGTAATCAAATCCCAAAATCCACGGTATAATCTCGATCTACCATACTTTGAAACACCATATTCTCTTGGACGATGCAATACTTTTTTCTCGCCCACTTTATATCCAGCCAGGCTTGCTAAAGCGGGAATATATCTATACAGTCCCCCATAAATATTTAATGATTTTGCAACTTCATTGCGATAGACTTTTAATCCACAGTTGAAATCATGTATTCTAACTCCGGTCATTAGCGACGTAACCTTGTTAAAAACTTTCGATGGTATTCTCTTAGTAATCGGATCGCGCCGTTTCTTTTTCCAGCCTGATATGAGATCAAATTTACTACCAAGTTGCTCTATCATTACCGGTATTTCTTTGGGGTCATCCTGAAGGTCTGCATCCAAGGTAGCAACAAATTCCCCTCGAGCGTATTTGAAGCCCTCGCTTAATGCCGCGGCTTTACCGTAATTTCTCTGAAACTGAAGAACCGTTACATTTTTATTTGACTTTGCAATTGTTTCCTCTATCTCAACTGAGCCGTCATTGCTACCATCATCTATAAAAATAACTTCATAGTTGAAAGATACATCTTTAAAAGTATTAGATATTTGCCTGTACAACTCTTTCAGCGATTCTACCTCATTAAAAACCGGTACAACTACCGAAACCAACTCTCTAATGATACTACCATTCATATTTTCCTCTAGTAAAAAGTTAAATCATATTGTTAATTTAGACAAATCAGTAGAGAAATGGGAGATGTGAATTTTTATTATAAAATTCTTCTCACTTCCCTCAATAGTGTAAATTGAAGGGATAAAAGCATCTTTTACAACAGCATATTTTTCATATTTCATTTTAGCCTTAATATCACCGGTATCAGATAATAGCAAAATCTCATCTAAATGGGCAGGGTTTCCTGTAAAAACATATTGAACTTTTTCACCTCTTTGGGATAAGAATTCTATAGTCTGATCAGTTTGTATTTCTTCTATTTGCTCAGCACTAAACAGCGGTATACCCAAAAAAATTCTTCTCAGTTCATCAAACGTCAGAGCTGCGAAGGGATAATCTGCAAATTCAACAGGAAGCTCATACCCGGAATAAAACTCACCTGATCTCTGAAGCCAAATTGAATATTCATCTCCAACCAAATACACTTCTGCAAATTTTCTCCCAATAGGATCAGTGAGTTGAATATACATTGTATCTATTGTTTTAAATTGTAATTTCACAGAAAGCGTAAGATCTATCTCATCAGAATCTATTATTAAATGTCCAGTTTCAGAAAGATATTTAAGGCCTTTAATAGCCTTTTCATGATCTCTGAAATCACTAATACTAAACGTACTACGCTCTGTCTGTTTTATTGATATAAAAGCACATTTGTGTAATGTAAATGATAAAGTAAAAACTATTAAAAAAAGAAGAAATATTTTATTCGGAAATCTTCTTTTTAAGTTTTTCATTCTTAGAATCGATACTATAAGCACGTTTATAATATTCATTTGCTTTACTGTGTTTCTTTAATCCGTAATATATATCACCAAGATGTTCCATTATTTCGGTATTGTTTTTTTCAATTGAAAGCGACTTTTCAACATATATTAGAGCATCTTCTAATTTATCCTGTTTATATAGTATCCACCCTTTAGTATCAAGGTAGGAAGCATTCTCAGGATTTTTTTCTAGCGCTTTATTTACCATTTTCAATGCTTTGTCAAGATTCTCACCCCGTACTGCAAGACTGTATGAATAATTATTTAATGCCACATCGTCATCTGGATTGTCCATGATAATTTTTTCATACAGGCTATCAGAAAGATCATACTTTTTACATACATCCCACACTGCTGCAAGAATATGACATGCCTGAGCATTTTTAGGGTCAAGCTTAAGCGCTTCAATTAAATACACTTCAGCTTCATCATATCTTGCTAAGGAGTTTAAGGCAGAACCTTTAATTAATGGTAAAATTGAATCCTTGGGAAATTTTAATAAAACGGAATCCAACAACTGTATCACATCTTCATATTTTTCATTTCTCATTAAAAGCAGGGATAGATTAACAAAACTGGCTTTTCTGTCTGGATATTCTTTAATAAAAAGCTCTAAAAAAGCTTTTGCCTCTTTATACCTATCACTCCTCGAAAGGATCTCTCCTAAAATTTCACGAATTCCGAGATCATCCGGTACTTTTAGCATAAGCTCTTTATAAATGTCAATAGCGATATCAAAATCATTTCCCACTATTGCTAGCTCAGCTCTGCTTTTAAGATAATCCAGATTCTCAGGATTATGTTGAATCAAGAAGTCATAATAGTAGATCGCCTTTTCTAAATCTTTATTTATAATTGCGATTTCTGCCGCTTTTTCTAAAGCCCCACTTTGAGTTGAATCTTTTTGAAAAATTGATTCATAAACTTCAAGTGCTTCGGATATTTTATTGTTCTTCAGGTAAATTACAGCAAGTTGGTGTTGAATTTCAATATCATCTGGCTTGATCTTAATTAGAACTTCATATTCACTCTCGGCTTCTTTAGTTCTACCGGAAAGAAAATATACCTGAGCCAGAATCTCTCTAGCCTCATAATCAGTGGGGTCTAATCTAATTGCATTTCCCAAAGCCTTCATACCATTATCAAACTTACCAAGGTTGATATATGCTTTTCCAAGTGATACATATATTGTTGAAGAGGTAGTATCATACCGCAAGGCATCTAAATACTCAATAACAGCCATAGCATAGCTACCCTGTAGTGAACATGTTTCCCCATCCATAAAATGCTGAATCGCTTTGGAATTATACAATTTACGTTCTTTAGATTTAATATCAGTTGTCTTAGGCTTTAGCTCTGATTTGCTCAAATGCTGCTGACCAGCACACCATGGGAAAAATGAAAATGCTATAACAGTAAGAATTGAAATAGCTATATTTACCTTAACACTATTGTTCACAAGACTCTCTTAATTTCTCGATTATATTGAATGAATAAACGACGATTTCATTTCCGAAAACGGGGGAACATCCAACATCTTAAGTGTAAATAAGTAATTAGTATTTATTTATAAAACTCACTTCTATTGCACTTACAAACTTTAATCATTTTTTCTTTGAATCGCATCGCATTATTTTCTGGACTATTAATTGTACTAATATATTTTACAACCTCGATTGCTTCCCCGCACACCGGACAATGTATTTTTAAATCAACCGACGATTTTGCCACCTTTTCCGCAAAACCTCCTTTAGATCTCTTAACCATTTTTAATACTCCTATTTAAGATTCTAATTCAGGATTATACATTACAACTTTATTTCCACCATCCCTTTTCGACTGGTACATCGCCATATCCGCATTTGCAATGATAGCTTGAAGATCATCACCATCAGCAGGATATTCAGACATGCCTATACTGATAGTCATCCTTTCACTCATTCCATCTTTTTCAAACAAGAAGCTTTGAATATTACTCCGTATTCTTTCAGCTGTATTAAAACAACCCTTTTTATCAGAATTGATCAAAATTACTGCAAACTCCTCACCGCCATATCGAGCAACGGTATCTACTGTTCTTACACTTCCACGTATAATATTCGATATCTTTTTCAATACAAAATCACCATACAGATGTCCATAAGTATCATTAATTCGTTTGAATTTATCCAGGTCAAGAATGAATAAAGTCAAAGTACTCCCATAACGGCGACATCTATCTATTTCAACCTGTAATCTTTCCTTAAATGCCCTATGATTACAAATCCCTGTCAATCCATCAATCATTGCAAGGTCTTTCATTGATTGATAGATATTCATCCGATTTATCATCTCACTCAAATTTTTCCCAAAAAATATTAAAGTCTCAGCTACTTCAGGCAAAAAATTTCCAGTACTAAAACTTTCAAGAAGGAGTCCTCCAAACCGCTTTCTCCCTACCATAAGAGGGATACCCAAACAAGAGCGAAAGGGGAATGATTCTTTATCTCCAGGCTGAAACCTAAATTCAATATCTGACTCATCATAATCCGAAACCATCACAGGTTGACCCTTAATGATCAAATTCTCCCAAAGACCTCCCATTACTGTTACCTGATGACCAATACCATAATCAGCCTCGTAACCATCAATATATTCAATTACCAGTTCCTTCTCCTGTTCATTTTTTAAAATTGCTATGGTAAGTTTATCGAAATCAAAAAATTTCCGGCTTAAATTAGCAGCCACTTTGTAAAAATCTAATTGTTCCACTCCCAAAGATAAACTAACATTCAGTTTGTTGACATCTTGAAAAAATTTTATATGATTTTTTTGTCTATCAATAACATCAATTTGCCAAACAGAAATAGAAAACATGTTAGTAAATGAGGAAGCAAGCTCGAGATCCTCCTCCCCCCAAGCCTCTTTATCAACACTATCCAAACCCAAAAATCCAACAAATTGTCCTTTTGACATTCTAATCGGAATAATCATTAAAGACCCTACTTTGGGAATAACTTTATAATAAATAAGCTTTTCCTCATCTAACTCGCTTGCGTTATAGTTTATAGATTGCGCACTTAAATGATATTCACCAAAGAGTGAGCCTTCCGCTATAAATTGCTCAGCAAGCTCTACATCAATAGACGAATGGAAACCCTGAAGAGTGTAATGACTTTCACTTTCGTTGAATAAATAGATGAAAGCTGTCTGAGCCATAAGTGAAGATTGAACAATCTTTGATATCTGCTTAGTCACCTCTTTGTAATTTTTTTCAGGATCAATTTTAAGGCTTAATCCCAAACCTCTCATATCCTCACTATCAGAATCAGCGGTCGACTTTTTCGATTCTTCCACTCTTTCTAATACTAAACAACGAGAATGCCAATTTTTCAACTCAACAAGAATAAAAATAGTAAAAGATAGAATCGCAATAAAAACAAGTACTCTAAAAACCCATTGAAAAACAGCAGGCATATTCCCAAAAGATTCTAACCGTGGGTATATAAAAAATAAAAATAAAACAACAATTAAAACTGAACTAACAATCCAAACATTTTTTAAACTGCTCATATCTCCCCATTCATAATGCAGTTTAAAATACTATTAACTACATGTAAAATCAATATTAATTAAAAGGGAAAGGTAATTTATTAATTAAATTAACGCTGACCTTTAACGGTTTTTATTCGATCTTGAAGGTTTTTATCAGGTATTCGCTGATTCCTCTGTCCCTGAAAATATTTTATTCGAGAGGAATCAATATTTGATTTTTCATCATCAGATGAAACGTATTGTCCTTGAACTGTTTGATCCACAGGAACAGCCACACGAGGAGAACCTGGCGACATTTTCTGAATTTGCTCTTGGACAATCGGGGGTGCAACAGCCGATGAGACACCATATTTTTGATATCTAAAAATAAAAAATCCCACAACAACTATAAGAAGAGCTGCAGCAAACCCGTAAATGAAAGATGGTATTTTACTAAAGGAATAACTATTTTTTCTTGATAACTGAATACGTGCATTGCGATCTGCCAGGATCCGATTTCGGAGCTTTAGCATGAAATCGTCACTGACAGTAATTTCCGCGAAATTATTCATACTTATTTTCGTATTCAAAATCGATTGAAAGAGTTCTTTACAGGACGAACAATTACCTAAATGCTCTTCAACAAGTTTTCTATTGCGAAAAGAAATTTCTTTATCAATAAAATCTGATATGTAATTTTTAAACTGGTAACAACTTATCATATATTTGCATCACTCCCATATTAATTTTCATTTCCTTTTTAAGTGTTTAAGCTCTTCTTGTAAACGTAAACGAGCACGGTTAATTCTTGATTTCACAGTTCCCAATGGAGCATTGATTATATTACTAATTTCTTCATAAGAAAGTTCCTGAATATCTCTTAAAATGATTGCCGTTCTAAAATGTTCCGGTAATTTTTTAATAGCACGTTGAATTATACGTTCATCAAACTGTCCCTCAATCTTATTTTCCGGCTTTCTATCTTTAGATGGGAAATCCATATCCTTATCCTCCGGTCCCAGCCTGGAAAAGAAAAATAACTTTCGATTACGACGCTTGCGAAGTACAGTCTTGGCTAAATTTCCTGTTATCGTATAGATCCATGTAGAAAACTTTGCTATTTCTCTATAAGCATGTCTATTTTGATAAACTTTTAAAAAAGTATCCTGAACGATATCCTCAGACTCTTCTCTATTTAAAACAAATCTATATGCAAAGTTCATCAATCTATCGGAATAACGATATACAATCTCCTCAAAGGCTGCTTCATCGCCAGCCTGAAACCTGCGAATTAATTCCTCATCAGTAAGTTTAAATCTATTTCCCATCTTTCCTTTTCTTTACGCTAACTATTTCGTACAATAACGGTATCATCAGTTCTTCAGTTGATAAATTAACAGATTTTGATTTCAAATCCACATCTGTTAATCTATCAATAATAAATCCAAAATCACTATTTTTATAATTTTCATAACCCTTTCTGTATTTAGTTATCTTCCATCTCATCCATGGTTTTCCCTCAGATGCATTCATGTGAACCTCGGGATAAGCCCAAACGTTTACAAAATAATTATAAAGTGATGAAACAAAATATGGTGCTTTTATCCCTGTTTCAATAAGTGCAATACAAATATTTATCGAATTATAAAGATCACCATTACCAATAGCATCAATAAAATCTGACATCTGATATTTTTTCGATCCTCCCACAATAAAACGTATATCATCAACATTAATTGATTTCCTCTCTCCGACAAAAACTAAAACTTTCTCCAATTCTGAAAATGTGTGTGATAGGGTGTCATCTGTTGAAGAAACTAATAGATCAAGAGCATCGGGTTTGATCTCGCAGCCTTTTTTCTCCAGGTATCTCAATACAATACTAGGAAAAGATTTAGGTAGAGGCGTCCAGACAGAAATAACTCTAGATATTCTTTTTAAAGATTCGATAAACTTGGATTTCTTTTGTCCATCTGCTGTCAATATTAATAGTGTATTTGTATCAGGATTGTCAAAATATTGTAATAATTGTTTCCTAAAAGAAATTGGAATTTGATTTATGTTTTTATAAATAACTATCTGCCGGGATGAAAACATTCCAACACTTACCAAACTTTGAATAAATGAGTCATCGGTTTTTTCACCACCGTAAAATACTTTTCGATCAGGCAAGCCTCCAGTATTAATAAAGGATTGACAAACTGACTTTATCGCTTCCTCTTGTAAAAAAAAATCGTCGCCGTATAGGAAATATATCGGCTTAATTTCTCCTTTTTCTATTAACTCAAGTTCTTCAAAATAAGTTGGCATATTAATTTTTTTTGACTAGTCCTATCTATTAACCTTCTCTATTTTTTGTCTATTTTACTTCAAGAATACTAAAACGAACAAACCCGCTAAAAAGCAATATGGTGCAAACCAGATAAATTTTCCGCTCTGTAAAACTCTAAGCAGAAAGCGAATGGCAACATATCCGACAATGAATGATACAACCAAACCAACTAATAGTACTCCCAATTTTATCCCTATTTTTTCCATAGAAAAAAAATCTCCAATCTGTAATACCATTGCACCTAATATTGCTGGAACAGCAAGTAAAAAAGAAAATCTTGCTGATTCAACTCTTGAAACTCCCAGAAAGATACCTGTACTAATTGTAAAGCCAGAGCGAGAGATACCAGGTAGAATTGCAAACATTTGAGCAACACCAATTAGCAAGGTTTTTCCAAAGCTTAATGATTTTCCTTCGATTTTTGCAAATCTTGTAGATAATAGAATCAATCCTGTTACAATTAGAGTTATGCCAACCAAACCGACATTATGGAATATTGAAATGAAAAAATCTTTCAGGACTAGTCCGGTAAAAACAGCAGGCATTGTCCCAACAATTACAAATAGGGTTAATCTAAAATGCGAATCATTCCTAAATGTATAGCCAATATCTTTATGAGTCATACCTCTAATAAAACTCTTTATCATTTTACATAAATCGATATAATAAACGGCAACTACACTTAGCAGTGTTCCAAAATGTACAAATATCTCAAAAGATATATTATCTGATGATATTCCGAACAGCTTTTGAAAAATAACAAGATGCCCCGAACTACTAATCGGCAAAAACTCCGTTAAACCCTGAACAATCCCGAGTATAAAAGATTCTAAATACGTCATACTATTGTAAAAACCCTCAAATTCATTCTTACTGTTCTCCTTTTAACAAAACTAATCTTACTAAAATTGCTACAAATTTATCCTTTCGACTTTGGTTTATCAAGGATAGTTTTATGCTTTTTCCTTATCTATGTTCTTGACATTCTCAAAATTCTTCCTAAATATTCAATATGTTTAAAGTGTGCCTAATTCAACCACCTATTGAAGATTTCTACACAACCTCCATTCGCAATATTCCTCTCGGATTGTTGTCTATTGGTGCGACGATAAATAAATACAAAGTGATATTACTTGATCTAAGGGATTTTAAACCCAAAAAGATTTCACCGCCTAAAGAACTTCAAGATGTCCTTCCCTATTATAAAAAAGATGATGCCTCCCTCTTTTCTCTCTATAAATCTTTCTATAGGTTCGGGGCTTTCGATGAAGAAATAAAGCAACTCATTCCAATAGATTTCGATATATTTTGTATTTCGTCCCTTTTTACTACATATTCCAGTAATATTCATCGGATTATTCATCTCATTCGAGAAATAACGCCCGGTTCTAAAATTATCATTGGCGGTTCTCACGCATCTATATTGCCTAGTGACCTTCTTGATGCAGGTGCTGATTTTGCTGTGATTGGAGAGGGAGAAGAAACCCTCCCACTTTTACTAAATGAATTTCAAAAAACCAATCCTGACTATTCATCTGTTCCAAATTTAGTATGGAGAACTAATAACAAAATCATAAAAAATCCCATTCAGTATATAGAAAAGCTCGATAATCTTCCTTTTCCAGATTATTCAATCCATGGTACACCCGAATATAAAATTAAAGGAAAACGTCATGCGATGATTATTACCAGTCGTGGCTGTCCATATCGATGCAATTTCTGTTGTATCCATCACACAATGGGGTACAAATACAGAGTTCGCTCAGTTGAAAATATCCTTGCCGAGTTGGAAGATAAAATAGAAAAAGGGTTTCGTTCATTTGATTTTGAGGATGACCATTTCGGAGGTAATAGGAAGTGGTTAAACCAGCTACTTGATAGCATTATTGAACGTTTTTCAAAATTCGATCTATCACTTCAGGCGATGAACGGAATCACAGCTTCCAACCTGGACCAAAACATCTTATTTAAAATGCTTAAAGCGGGGTTTTCAACTTTAAATCTCTCCTTAGTATCTCCAAGCAAAACTAAACAGAAAATACTTAATCGACCATTTGGTACAGAAAAATTTATTAGCATTGTTAAAGATGCCCAAAAATTAGGAATGTTTGTTACCGCTTATCTGATAATCGGACTTCCGGGTGATACAATTAAAGAAAACTTCTATTCTATACTATTTCTTTCTTCACTTCGCTGTCTTATTGCTCCTTCTCTATTTTATTTAGTACCTGGAACCCTAACATTTTCTGATGTCCAAAAACAAAATAAAATCCCACTATCACGATTATGCTACCGTTCCAGTTACTTTCCCTACTCCACTTTAGATTTTGACAGAACTGCGGCTATGACATTATTCCGTATCTGCCGTATAATAAACTTCCTAAAAGAGGTTATTGATTTTGGATATTCCCCTTCGGGATATTCCATTGATCCTGATAGGATAGTAATAAATAAAGGATTAAGTGAAAAAGAGAATCGGATCAATCTGGGTTTTGCTCTTCTCGAACTATTTTTCAAAACCGGCAAGATTTATGGTGCCGGGAAAAAGACAAAAGATTATTATCCATTATTTGAAGAAAAATGCTCCACCGAAGTATTAGAACTATTTTTCAATAGCAGTTGGGAGACACATGGACCGAGAAGCGGTAAAATTTTAAAAAAAGCAAATTTATCTCAACTTTTAAGCTTGTAAAAAACAGAGAGTATAAATAATTCAGTAACAAGAGATGTTATTTTACCACACTGGAAAGATCTATTTCTCTACGCCTGCTGCCAATAGTCTTGACTCATTAAAATATTTCATTGCTTCAAGAACTTGATTATCATGTAGTCGAATAACTTTATAATATTCATCGTAACCCCAGAAGTCCTTTGCTACTTCAGCCTTCAAAAGCATCTTTAAATAACCAGAATCATTATCAAGATTACTAAGATCAATATCAATCTCTTTATCTTCCACCCTCTCCTTAAATACATCAAAAGTTTTATCACTAATCTGAAATTTTTCCATAAACTTATCTTTTTTACCTGCCCACCTTTTATGTTTTACGCTATATTCAGCAGCAAACTCAAACAGTACTCTTGAGGGATGTCTTAAAAGTTTCATCGTATCTTTACTTAAATCGTGTTTGTACCGTTTATATTCCACATAATGATCTGGAGTAATACCACCACCACCATATACTACACGACCGCTAACTGTTTGATATTGCGGGCGTGTCTCTTCTGATTCTGCAGATAAAAGTGAATCTCTATTCTCTTGAACAAATGATTCATAATAATTGGCAATATTATCATCATAAGGTCTCTGAATTAAACGCCCGCTTGGAGTATAATATTTAGCTACTGTCACACGGATAGCAGACCCGTCACGCAAATCATACTGCCTTTGTACAAGCCCTTTCCCAAAACTTGTCTCTCCAACAATAACTCCGCGATCAAGATCCTGAACTGCTCCGGCAACTATTTCACTTGCACTTGCAGACCCTCTATTAATAAGTATAACCAAAGGAAACCGTGGATGGCTTTCATCTTTTCCTGAATAGAATTCCTCATTAGCATTTCGGATTCTTCCTTTCGTATATACAATTTTTTGCTTACCTGCAATAAATTTATCAGCAACTCTAACTGCTTGATCAAGATACCCACCACTATTATTGCGAAGATCAAAAATCAATTGCTTCATTCCAGCATCCTTCAATTTGCAAAGAGCTTCTTCTATCTCTTTGGTTGTTGTTTGACTAAAGCGGTTGAGGTAAATATAACCTGTACTATCATCAATCATAAAATATGCTGAAACACTATAAATAGGTATTTCATCGCGTATAATAGTCACTTCAAAATCATCAACATCCTGACGCCTAATCACAACATCGACTTTAGATCCTTTCGGTCCCCGTAATTTTTTAAATACTTCCTCTCGTGTTATTTTATAGGCGGATTCACCGTCTATCTTTACTATTTTATCTAAAACGTCTAACCCCGCTTTCTCTGCAGGAGAATTGGCAATAGGTGATATTACTGTGATATACCCACCTAATATGTCGAATTCAATCCCGATCCCTTCAAACTTACCGGTAAATTTTTCTTGAATATCTGATAATTTATCTTCCTGAATATAAACTGAATGTGGATCAAGATTTCCCATCAATCCGGTGAAAGCACCTTCCATTACTTTATCCCAGTCAGGGACCTCAACATAATTATCATTCACTATACGTATTATGTCATTTAAAACGTTCAACTTAAGATAAAGATTGCTTCCTGAAGCCAAAATCACCTTACCTAAAGGTGTGAAAATGAATAAAACCGCTAAAAATAGAACTAAAGTTCCTGGGATAGCTACCCATCTAATTTTCAATTTCACTTTTTTATCCTCTCTTTTTTCTCTAATAATCACGACCGATATTAGCAAGCATTACAGGTAAAATCAATAAGTTTATTATAGACTTAATCCATAACTTCTAAAACATTCAATTGCATTAAACCGGCAAACTCCAAAGCCTTTAAGTATATCGTTCACCTTTAAAAAAGTTTCATAAAAATCTGAAATAATCTCATAAAAAAATGATGCTCCAAGTTTTTAAAAAGAATCATCAATAAGTGTTCAGTCCGTCACCTTATGGATCAGGGGGCTCTTAGAGTAGAATTAATAGTGTCTAAAATAATTTTGATACAATGACACAAATTTTTTTAAGAACTTTCTCGTCCCATTCAGTAAACGGAGAATCTGAATGTGAATCTATATCCAACTCTGCTGTTAATTTCCCATTCTTGAATATGGGGACAACTATTTCTGACTTTACATTAAGACTACAAGAAAGATAATTGCTCTGTTCCGAGACATCTTGTATAATAACAAGGTTTCCTTTTTCTGCAACCTGACCACATATACCTTTCCCAAATGGAATCCGTGTATGCTCTGTCGGATCGCCTGCATAGGGTCCCAGATAAAGTTCCTTTTTAAAATCATCAACAATATAAAATCCAACCCAATCATAATGCAGAATACTGTCTTTTAGTAGCGTACATATTGATTTGAGTTTTTCATTCCTCTCTATCTGACTACTTGCAATCCCCTTTATTCTTTTAAGTTCAATAAACGGCATAAATATTTCTCAGTTTAATAAAAACTTTTGAGTTTTAGTACCCTTATATCTTTATAAATATTTTCTTTCTATAAAGAATTGTCATTAATCCAAGCCAAATTAGAATATATGTTAAAGCATAAAAGAGAGATGCTTTAGTTGGACTCACCCAGGATTCAAATAATATTCTGTATAAAAAAGTTTTAAGGGATATTGCACTGCCATCTTGTTGTGGAATCTTCCACCAGAACACCATTGCTCTTGCCAAAAGGCTGGAAAGAGTATAAACAGCTATTGCATTTGAACCAAAAATAAGAAATGGTGTTGCCCACTTTCTATATCCCTTTATATCAATCAACCAATAACACATCCCCAAAAACAATAATGCCATTCCAGCAGTAAAAACTGTGTAGGAGCTTGACCATAAATTTTTATTGATGGGAAACCAAATACTCATCATCTCTCCCAGAACAATAGCAGCAATTCCTACAACAAAAAGCATTACAACTTTCTCAAGGTCACTCTTCTTAGTTTTTAGCCAATGTCCGGTTAATACTCCCAATAATACAGAAGAAATTGCCGGTATTGTACTTAGTAGCCCTTCAGGGTCAAATCCCTCTGCTGGAGCATTTATCCATGTATGTCCACTTATCAATATACCATCAATAAATCCACATAAATTACCCTGAGGCTCTAAAACACCAGCACCGTAGCCTGGAACCGGTACAAATTTCATAATCATCCAATAGAAAATTAACAAACTACCTGCAATATAGGCTTGCCACTTAATATTTGTATTAAGCACTATTATTGAAGCAATTGCATAAGTAATTGCTATTCGTTGCAGCACCCCTGGAATCCTTAGAGTTGACAGATGAAAAAATGGGAAGGCATTCAATAACAAACCAAGACCAAATAGAATTAGAGTCCTTTTTAAAACCTTTAAATATAGTTTCTTCCTTGACTGTTCCACCTCAATTCGCTTTGCAAAAGCAAAAACAATAGCGACACCAATAATGAACAGAAAAAAAGGAAATATCAAGTCTGTTAGTGTCCATCCGTGCCATTTTGCATGTCCCAATGGATGGTATATCGCACCCCAACTTCCAGGATTATTAACAAGAATCATACTGGCAATAGTAATACCCCTGAATGCATCAAGTGAAATTAGTCTTTTTGATTTCCTTTCAGCCAAAAAAACCCCTATCTTCACTCCATTACTAATCTGTTGTATTTAACCGATAATTAAGATTTTAACATTTCCCAAAATTCTTCAATACACCTTCAGCGGCAAACATACCCGTCACTGCTGAGTATATAATCCCTCGACTATGTCCGCTTGCATCTCCAGCGACAAAAAAATTCTTCGCCGTCGTTTCAAGATTTGGAGTCACAGCATATTTTGTATCGTAAAACTTTATCTCAGGAGCGTACAAAATTGTATTACTCGAAAGCAATCCTGAGATTATTTCGTTTAGAACATTAAGTCCGTCAACCAGATTTGTAGCGATTCTTTGAGGAAAAGCCATTGCTATATCTCCTGGAGTTGTATCTCTTAACGTTGGAATAATTGAAGACTTGGCGATGCGGTCCCATGTTGATCGTCTACCCTCAATAAAATCTGTCAGCCTCTGAATTATTGGCTTACCACCACCAATTGTAGTTGCCAAACGTGCGATATCTCTTCCATATTTTGTTGTGTCTTCAACCGGATTTGTTAATACAACCCGGGACAATAATGCAAAATTCGTATTATCGGTTTTGGAATTCCATTTTGCATGACCATTTACTAATACAAAATCATCATACTTTTCACTTACTATATAGCCATTAGGGTTTGTACAGAAAGTTCTCACAAGGTCATCATACGATTTACTGTAAAGCCTGAACTTAGCGTCATACATTACTTTTGCAATTTCACTGTAGATGATAGCAGGAAATTCAACTCGAATGCCGACATCTATTGGACCATAACCTGTCTTAACTCCCAGGTGCTTAGATTGTTCTCTAAGCCAATATGCTCCGGCGCGCCCAGGAGCAGCAATTACAGCCTTTGCCTTGAAAAATTCCTTTCCTGCAATCAATTTGTATATGTCACCTTCTTTACATATAGATCCCACAAGTGTGTTTTTCTTAAAAATCGCTCCTTTTGTTAGTAATCTTTTATAAAAACGATCTATTACGACATGAAGTCTATCAGTACCAACATGTCTTTGTTTAGCAGAAATAAATTCAACACCGACAGCATTAGCAGTACGTAATAAACTCTGAAGACTTTCACCATTAGTTCCCGAATATCCTCCCTCTACACCCATCTCTGTAAAGACATTATCTACAATCTGAATGGCTTCCTCGACTTCAGACGGCGTTCTTCCAAAACTATTTGGATCCCCACCAATTCGATGTGTTAAATTTAGCTTACCATCGGAAAATGCGCCTGCACCTCCTATGCCAAAATTCATATTATCCCGTTTCGATGGTTCTTCCCCCCGATCAATAACCAAAACTGACAAATCGACTTCCGAAAGACGATCAGCAGCAAAAAGACCGGCTGGACCGGCACCGATTAGAATTACATCAAAAATATTTTCTCGATCAGTCATACTTAACCCCTTTGAAAAACAAAATGATTTTAATGTGTTTTAAACTAAGATGCTATTAAAATTATACATTAAAAAATCTTTAAATTATTAACATTCGATTTAAATCAAGAATAATCACAAATAAGAAATTAGGCTTAACTATTTTTCTCAAAGATGCCCTTGCAAACGGTTTCCATTCGTATTAAACTCTTTTCGTAGAAAAATCTCAACTATCATTAAAAACCTAATAGGAACAAACTGTTGCATTTGAACCACTTGATTAATAAACTATCAGTGATCTTTGTGGTATAACTATTATAAGGATTTACGTGGCTTCTGTTTTAATAGTAGATGACGATATCGGGATAAGGGCTACTCTTCAAGAGGTCTTAGAGGCTGAAGGACATGAAGTAACCACTTTAATGACCGCTGAGGATGCTCTAAGCTCTTTAAAAAAAGATGAGCCCGATCTAATTCTCTTAGATTTTAAACTTCCTGGCATGGATGGTCTTAAATTTCTTGAACATATTAAAGATCGCAATAGTAATATCCCGGTAGTTATGATTACAAGCCATGCTAATGTGTCTTCAGCAGTAACGGCTATGAAACTCGGAGCATGGGACTATATCGAGAAACCATTCAATTTAGATAGGATTACACTGACTGTACAAAAAGCATTGGATAATAAACATAAAGATGAACAAATAGCTTACCTGCAAAAAGAAAAAAATAAACATTTAGGTTTTAACGAAATAATAGGTAAAAGCTATCAAATTGAGGACATTTTCAAATTTATTCGACAGGTCGCCAATTCACCCAGAACAACAGTATTAATACAAGGAGAAACAGGAACCGGTAAAGAATTAGTTGCAAGGGCTATTCACTACAACAGCGTCAGGGCAAGCAAACCATTCATTGAGATAAACTGTTCAGCTTTTCAAGAACCACTACTTGAAGCTGAACTCTTTGGATACGAGGCAGGCGCTTTTACAGGAGCAATACACAGAAAAAAAGGTTTATTGGAGCTAGCACATCAAGGGACATTTTTTTTAGATGAAATTGGTGAAATGAATATAGGACTTCAATCAAAATTGTTGAAAGTTATTGAAGACCAATCATTTCGCAGAGTAGGAGGCACCAAAGAGATTAAGGTAGATACAAGAATAATCAGTGCCACTTCACGTGATTTGGAAAACAAAATTTTAGAAAATACTTTTCGACAGGAATTATATTACCGTCTAAATGTAGCATCAATAACATTGCCTCCACTCAGGGAACGGAAAGGAGATGTATTATTATTGGCAGAACATTTCCTAAGACAGTATAATGCCGAGTTTAAAAAAAGTATAAAAGGGCTCAGCCCAGATGCTGAGATTATGCTTTCAGAACATTCATGGCCTGGGAATATAAGGGAACTTAAAAATACAATTGAACGTGCTGTACTTTTTGAAGAAAGTAATTATTTATCATTAAAAAGTATTTCCCTTTATGAGAGCTCTGTTAATAGAAAAATATATAACGATAAAACTGAATTTGATATACCTCCTGGGGGGGTATCATTAATAGAAATTGAAAAATCACTAATAGAGAAAGCTCTAGACTATACAAATGGTAACCAGACACGTGCCGCAAAATTGCTGAAAATCTCCCGGGAGACACTAAAATACAGAATTAAAAAATTTAGAATCGAAGTCCCATTAAAAAAGAGTTGAAGCAGCAATTATGATCTAACAAAAATCAACATTCGACTAACATTACCTATTTTAGTCTTAAACCACGCTACTAAAAACATTTTTAGTCCATTTCAACCAAAATGGTGGTCCAAATAAACCATCTGTAAAAATAATATAGAAATATATCATGTATTCAAAACAGGAGTCTTTAAAAATAAATAAGTTTTACATTTACTTATTTTAATAAAAACAAGTGCTTAAAAAAATAACGAGACTTTACAATGTCAATTTTTGATATAAATCACAATGTTTTGGTATATGTTTTGTATATTGCATAAGGTTGTGTGAATTGAAAAATAAGAAAGGTGGTTATATGAGTTCAAAAAGAATTACTTTAGTTGGATTACTTGTATTCACCATTGTAATTGTTGTCCTTACCAGCTGTAGTACTGATCCATTAACAGCTCCAAAAGATCAATCTGCTGGATTGTCAATCAATCAGGGTATTCCTGCTGATCAGATCAACTGGATTTCCTGGAAACCTGAAGTTAAAGAGCAGATAGATGTGCTTGCAAAAAGCGGTTTAGCTGGCAAGATGATTACGCAATCAGGTGGAACGGTCGGTGGTAATATTACATTTGGCAACACAGTTGAAATTCCTGCTGGGGCTGTACCATCTAACACCTATATCACCGTTGAGGTACTTCATGTAGATGGGAATGAGTGTGGCGCTGAAGTTGAGTTCCTGCCGAGTATGCAGTTTCTGCTGAGTGTTAAAATCACGTTGTCGTGGGAATATCTAGACTTTGATGGGGATCCAGAGGATTTAAAGGTCCACTATCTCGATGAAGACACCGGTGAGTGGATTTTAGTACTCAATCCCGAAATCAGTTTAGAAAACAAAACTATCTCAGTTTATGTTGATCATTTTACCAGATATGGGTGGGGTTTCTAACAATTTATGAATAGTTTTATAGAATTCATGTTGTCGTTAAATAAAAATAATAATAGTGTGAAGGAACAATGACAATAAATAAAACTTTTCAGAAGTTTTTAGGAGAAGTATTATCACTAGTAGAAAAACATTGTGGTAAAACTTTTACGAAGGAACTGCAATCCCTCCGTATTGAGAGAGAGCGGCTGTTAAATAATATCTGGCGAGAAGATATATTCCCTGAGAAATTAGAGCTATATCAAAAAGATAGTATTTTTAGAGATATAGATTTTGACACAACAATACATTATGCCTACAAATATCTTACAATGCAGGATTATCTGGAATTATTATACGAAATTGCAGAAATATCAATTAAATACAGCGAGTTTCAAAAAGGAGAGCATCTTCTCCAATTGATTGCAACTAAACACCGCCTCCATGCCGATAAGAAATTGCTTGCTAAAGTTCAACAGAACTTAGGAATTGTAAATTCTTATAGAAACAATTTTATAGCGGCTAATAAGCACTTTAACAAAAGTTTACAGTTATTCACTCTCCTTAATGATACCAAAGGCTCTGTCGCCATTAAAAACGATATTGGAATCTTGCTGATAGAACAGGGTAATTTATCTGAAGGAGAAGCTCTTTTTAAAGAAGCCAGAGAAATGGCTAAATCTGAAGAATTTTCAGAATATATTGCTAAAACTAACATGAATCTTGGAAATATTTCCCACATGCGCGGTGATTCAGATAATGCAATAAATTACTATCAAATGGCACTAGATGTTATTGATAAAGATGCTGAGTATAATTACGACACCTTTGCTCGTATTTATATCAATATTGCCCTGGCACACAAGTCTCAAAAGCAATTCTCCAAATCTCTAGAATACCTCCATAATTCCTTAGATTTATCAAAAAAGACAAATAATAAATATACCAGAGGATTATCTTATCTAGTTGAAGCTGAAGTTTATTGCCATAAGGGAAATTATTCTACAAGCACTGCAATCGCTACTACAGCTTTTTCAATCTTCTCTGAAATCGGTGATCGCCTCAGCATGGGTGAAGCTTACAAAATTTTCGGGATAATAAACCGCAAAAGTAAACGGTTTGATATTGCACTCTCCTATTTTGAAAATAGTAAGCGTATCAATAAAGAATTTAACAATAAACTTAATTTGGCTGAGACACTTGTTGAGATTGCATACCTTTATAGAGACACTGGCGAAACTTCCAGGGCTATTAAAAACTTTAAGTTAGCATCAAAACATTTTGAGAAAATAGGGGCTTCATTGAGGATTGAGAAAATTAATGAAGCAATAAAAGAATTATCCCTTTAAACTTCTATTTACAGTAGTTTTAAAAACCTAAATATTGATTTAAGGGAATTATAGCCTTTAATCCAATATTTTTGTATTTTAAGCAGGGGATGAGACAGTTAAATAAAAATATAAACAGCAAGAATAAACTAAAAAACATTTTATCTTCAAAAGATAAATTCAAATTTATCTTCGACAAAATTACTGATCTTATCACATTGTGTGATTCGGATTTCACAATAATTGAGTCTAACCATACTGCCAACATAATTCATGGAATAGGTGAAAGTATAGTAGGCTCCAAGTGTTATAAAGTCTTTCGTAATCAGACAAAACCCTGTATAGACTGCCCTCTTAAAGATACTTTAAAAAGTGGCTCTATCATTCCCTCCGTAAATTATGATGAGCGTTTTGGCGAATTTTTTGAAGAAAGAACATATCCAATAATATCTGATTCGGGTAAATTCGACGGTTTTATTCTAATAAGTAAAAACGTAACCAAAACTCGTGAATTAATAGACAAATCGGCGCAAATGAAAAAATTATCAGCTTTGGGTCAAATTAGTTCCGGAGTCGCTCACGATTTCAACAATGTATTAACTGTCGTTCTCGGTAGAGTACAATTGATGAAAAGACAGACAGCTGATCAATACCTTATAAACAGTCTGGATATGATTGAAAAATCTGCCCTCGATGGAGCATCAAAAGTCAGAAAGATACAGGAATTTGCCCGTCCAAAAAAAGGTAAGCTCATCGAAACAATTGATTTAAAGAGTCTAATTGAGGAGGTAGTCGAGATTACTCGCCCAAAGTGGTGTGATGCATCGAGAATAAAGGGAATACTTATAGAACCTTCTCTGGAACTAACTAAAGACCTCTATATTATGGGAGATTCTTCAGATTTACGAAACGCCTTTACTAATCTAATATTCAATGCGGCAGATGCTATGCCTGATGGAGGTGTACTTTCAATTAAAACAAAAAAAGAATCGAATACTGCAATTGTAGAGTTTAAAGATACTGGAATCGGGATGACCGAAGAAACCGTTGAGAAAATATTTGACCCATTCTTTTCTACAAAAGGTGTCCTGGGAACCGGCCTGGGAATGAGCGAAGTCTACGGAATTGTAAAACGTCATAATGGTAGGATAAACGTAAAGAGTAAAGTGGGAATAGGCACTACAATTACTCTCAGTTTTGCTAGTGTGAAAAGAACTAATAACAATATCGCTTACGCAAAGCCAACTGAAACATTACCATGCAGAATATTAGTTGTAGATGATGAGGAATATATTCTATCAATTCTCCATGATCTGTTAACAGACCAGGGGCATACTGTTACAACTATGTCCTCTGCCGTTGAAGCTCTAAACGATTTTAAAGAAAACAATTACGATATTGTTATTACTGATTTAGGAATGCCCGAAATGAGTGGTCAAGAGATAGGTGGAAAAATAAAAAAAATAAATAGCTCAACCCAGGTAATTTTGATTTCCGGTTGGGCGTTAAACATAGATGAAAATAAATATCTGGGCAAAACAGTTGATTTTATAATAAAAAAACCCTTTTCAATTGAAAAAATAGTGTATACAATATCAGAAGCCGTATCGAAAATAAAGGAAATTAAAAAACAATAACCCTACCTAATTAATCAAACAATTAACAACATTGAAAAAATATATTGCACTGATAGTTATTCTCACTCTAATTACCTGTGACAGCAATAGAGATAACATCAAAAGTGTAGGTATAAAATTTACCGAAAAAGATATTGTTGATGGAGGAACCTTAGTAATAGGCATTAACGGTGAGCCTGAAACTTTAAACCCTCTAACTGCATTATCAAAACCAGCTAGAGATGTAATCAGTCTGATTTTTAGAAGACTCGCTGATATCAATGAAGACCTTGCTACATTTTCACCACAATTAGCCAAGAACTGGGAATTTTCACCTGATAGCCTTTCCATTACTTTTACCCTTCGCACTGATGTCTTGTGGCACGATGGAGTTCGTTTCACATCTAAAGACGTTGTCTTCACCTACAATATGCAAACAGATCCGTTATTAGCCTGGGATGGAATATCATTTAAAGAGAGCATAACCAGTGTAGAATCTAAAGATGATTCCACACTGGTTTTTCATTTCAACCATAAGACTCCAACAATGCTAATGGATGCTATTGAAGGATATATAGTTCCTGAACATTTGCTAAAAAATATTCCTGCTAGCAAAATGCACGAAGCAAATTTTAATAGGCAGCCTATTGGTAATGGACCTTTTAAATATATAAAATGGAAAACTCAGCAATCAATCTTTCTTATAAAGTTCGATCAATATTATAAAAAAGGAAGACCCCATCTTGATAGAGTAATATTAAAAGTCATACCAGATAACGTTAATCTCTTTAGACAATTGTTATCTGGTGAAGTTGATTTTGTAGAGGGTATACTGCCAAGAGACTTTACACGATTGATAAAGGATTGGGATAAAGGCAAGATAATTATACGACCCATTAGCTTTTTAGGAAGACAATACGATTTTATTGGTTGGAATCTTATTTGCCCTGATAGCTACGCCGAAGCTCTAAAAAAGTCCGGAGAAGGTGAACCTGAAATCGACAAATTACTCAAACCTCATAAACTATTTGGAAACCAAAAAGTGAGAGCGGCTCTGACAATGGCAATTGACAGAGAAACCATTACTAAAGTAGTGAACCATGGAATGGCAATTCCTATGAACGGACCAATTCCACTAATTCTCTGGGCTTATAATGAAAAGGCAAATACAGTTTGGCCATATAATCCCGAACTGGCTAAAAAATATCTTCGTGAAGAGGGATGGAGGGATAGCGACGGCGATGGTATCCTCGATAAAGGCAATACCAAATTTGTTTTTGAAATGATAACCAATAGCGGAAATATTCGAAGAGAACAGGCTCTAACCATGATCCAGGAGCAACTGAGAAAAACCAACGTTGAAATGATTCCAAGGGTTGTAGAACCTGGATTATTGTTTGGTAGAGTGCTTCCTTCGAAGAATTTCGACGCTGTTTTGATTGGCTGGAATGTGGGTTTGAAAACGGATTTTTCACAGCTTTTTCACAGTTCTACTTTCTTTACGCCATTTCATTTTACTGGCTTCTATTTAAAGGAATATGACACTTTAGAGGAAGCAGCTAAAAATTCTACTAATAGGGATACAGCACAGAAATATTGGGATAAAATAGCAGAGTTACTCTCGAGGGAATTACCCTATACATGGCTCTATTACAAATTAGAATGTATTGCTATTCATAATCGGTTTAAAAATATAAATTTTGATAAAAGGGGTTCATATATCCAAATCGAAGACTGGTGGATACCTAAAGAAGAACGCACTAAAATTGACAAGATTTTTGAAGAGTAGTGTTTAATGATCGCCTATACTTTAAGGCGGTTCTTTGGAGCTATTCCTGTAGTATTTATCGGAATTACAATTACTTTCTTAATTATACACCTTGCTCCCGATGACCCTACTTCATGTTTCCTTACTCCGACAATGAGTGCGGGTTCACAAGAAATTATTATAGAAAGATTTGGCTTAAATAACCCTATATATGTACAATATTTCAAATGGCTTTACAGAATTATATTCCATTTTGATTTCGGAAATTCCTTTAATAGCGGCAGACCTGCTTCTAATATAATTTTTGATGCTCTTCCTTCCACTCTCCTTTTAACAGGTTTATCTCTGATATCTGGTTTAATTCTTGGGACACTATTAGGAATACTATCTGCAATTTACAAAGGAACTTCAATTGACCGCTTTTTAACAATGATTATGCTATTCTTCTACTCAATGCCAGCTTTCTGGATTGGATTGATGCTATTAAACCTTTTTGCATTTAAACTAAATCTTCTCCCTGCATCACAACTTATATCAGTTTTCCATGATCAGTTGTCCATTATTGCACGAATCCTTGATTATGCGAAACACCTGATTCTACCAGTTCTCACTCTCGGTTTAGCAATCTCTGCAACTTTTTACAGATATGCCAGAACAAGTATGATTGAATCTTTGAATTCTGACTATATAACAGCTGCAAAAGCAAGAGGAATTAAATGGCGTGAGGTAATATTTACTTATGGTTTACGAAATGCTCTTATTCCTCTTATAAGCCTTTTGGGTCTTTCAATACCATTGTTATTCAGTGGCGCTGTTATAATAGAGGTGATTTTTTCTCTGCCTGGTATGGGAAGGGTTATGGTTAATGCGGTTTTAAGCAGAGATTATCCAATAATATTAGCAGCAAGTACCTTGGCATTCATCTCAGTAATTATTGGAAATATGCTCGCAGATATAGCCTACGCTGTTGCAGACCCACGAATTCGTTTTAAAGAAAATTACAATTAATGAAAAGACATATCTCAAAACTCTGGCATGATAGGTCTTCAAGAATTGGTCTGATAATCGTAGGAATTGTTTGCGTCTGTGCAGTATTTGCACCGATTCTTGCACCAAAAGACCCTTTTACTCAGAACCTTTCAAAAATTTTACAACCACCATCAATCCATAACTTG
>JADHYC010000103.1 GCA_016782645.1 Fidelibacterota bacterium
TATGTCTAAGCACTGCAGTAATTAATCCCGAACCCTCAGCCACACCGACACCGATCATGGCAACAATAACTATTCCTAACGGTGGAAATTTTACAAAGTTATCAGTGGCGCTTGAAAAGATAAACCGAAAACCATCGGCGCTAAGTAAATTAATAGCACGGATATTTTCACCAGTTCCGGGGTGAATTGCGACCATGCCGGAACGCTTAATGAGATATGATAAAATGAGTGTCACCAAGGCGAAGATTGCAAATAATGTCGCCGGATGGGGTAACTTATTACCAACCAGTTCAATCCCATCCAGTGCCCGCAGACTGAACGGCTGTTTATTGGAATCCTTTTTACGCTTAAAAAGGCATTTAATAAAACATTTACTTTCCTGATCGGGTGATGCTGCCGATTTTTTATTCATCATCATTCTCCATAATTCTTCAAATTGCTATTAATACTGCTTAAATAACTTAAGTTTAACAAGTGCCAATGATACAAAACAATTTCCAAAAATAATAATTTTTTCATCCTAAAAAAGATTCTCACAGTAAAATATTCACAAACAACATCAACATTAATATAGCTGCTATTGATTATTGGGATAATTCAATACAGGATGTATATTAGAGCAATGACTAAATCCAATTTACCGACAAGAGACTATGCTTTTTTACCTAATTAAGAAGTTGGGATACGAAATAGGGATACGGATTTAGGGATACGGAAGGTCTCGACGGATAATATATGATAATATATGACAATATTTGATAGTATGATTTTAGCAATAAATCATAGTATAAAAGTGTTGAGCAAGGTATTTCTCGACGGTAGAGGTACTTTGTAGCGCATAGCCCGCCTGACCGAAATCATTCGGGCGGGGGGAATCCCTGCCTGACTGACTGCGTCAGCAGTCGGGCAGGGAACCCCTGTTACCGAATTTTATTATGTAAATATCTTCTGCCAGCAGCCGATTTGAGATACTTCTCACACTTTCTAGCTGAAGCTCTATCAATACATTTCTCAACATAAATCAATTTAAAAGGGATTCTATATTTAGTTGATCTTACTTTTCCTGTGTTATGTTCCTTAATATGCCTGTTAACATTTTCTGACATGCCAACGTAGTAATTATTATCCTTAAGACTCTTTAAAACATAAACTTGCCACATAAGGTTTTTACATTTTTTGTAGCGTATAGCCCGACTGCTGAAGAAAAAAATGCATGTGCTCCGTCTGAAAGCATATGAATATTTTAGGGTGAAACAAATCAGTTAAAAGTCAAGCAGGCTGGGAACCCCTGTTACTGGAGAATTTTATCCAAATATCTTCTTCCCGCTCCACTTTTAAAATATCTTTCTCTCTTACGAGCAGCCTCTCTATTTTCACATTCTTCAGTATATACTATTTCAAATGGTTTACGGCTCTTCGTAGAACGAGTTCTTCCATCATTATGTTCTTTAAGCCTCCTGGAAACATCTTGAGACATACCAATATACAATCCATTATCTTTAAGACTTTTTAAAACATATACATACCACATAAAATATATCGTATTTTTGTAGCGCATAGGGGAATCGAACCCCTGTTACCGGCGTGAGAGGCCAGCGTCCTAACCGCTAGACGAATGCGCCATTACGCTGTGGTGTAGTCCCGATTTATCGGGAGAACCCCAATTCTATCATTTACAGATTTTCTCTATCGATAAATTCAAATAACTGGAATATTTCTTCGCTGTGGTGTAGTCCCGATTTATCGGGAGAACCCCAATCCTACCACTTACAGATTTTCTCTATTGATAAATTCAAATAACTGGAATATTTTTTCGCTGGGGTGTAGGGACTCGAACCCCAATCCTACGGTCCAGAGCCGTATGTCCTGCCGTTGGACGACACCCCATTCAAAAAGCGGCGATAATTTACAATCAGACTTACCAAAGGTCAAGAAATTCGGGAGTGTAAAACCTGATGTAAAAAGTGATTAAAATATCCTTCCAAGTAAGAATCCAACTGTTAAAAGTAATGTACTTATGAAGTGTATTCCAATGGTTGAAGCATTTATCGGAAGAAGTTCCTGTATCTTATCATAATTATTAGACGAATTTTTTATGATCCATATTGCCCATGGTATAAGTAAAATCGTAAGAAGAGTCCATACAGGAAATAACCTTATAATAACGAAAACGATAATCCAGACAAATGCAAATACTAAAAGAATCTGATAAATGAGGATTGCCTTTCTCTTGTCTTTAATCCAAACCACCACTGTTTTTTTACCGGCAAGACCATCTGCTTCTGAATCTTGAAATTCATTAATAATTAGTATTAATCCGACAAGAATAGCTGTTGGTACTGAGGAAATTACAGGCAGCCATGATAATTGTTGAGTTTGAACGAAGAATGAACCTAATGTAACAATAACACCGAATCCCAGAGCCACTGCTATCTCCCCAAAGCCCGAATAAGAAAGTCCAAAAGGTGTAGTTGAGTATGTAATTCCAAGGATAACACCAATCAATCCAATCCACAGTAAAGTGTTTCCTTTGAGAATGGAGTTGAGATAGAGTCCAACAACGATTACAATCAAAAACGCTATAAAAGACGAGACTAATACTTTTTTAGGGGAAAAAATTCCATTTTGTATAATCCTGCTGCCACCTGAAAACTGATTATAATATTTATTTACTTCGTCATTACCACTTAAGTGATCAAAATAATCATTAAGCATATTAGTACCGGCATGAGCAATAATTGCTCCTATCATTGCCAGTCCAAAAATCTTTACGTGGAATATTCCCATCTGATACCATGCAACCCCGGTTCCTAACAAAACGGAAGCAATACTTGCTGTAAAGAAAGGTGCACGGATTGCTTTGAACCATATTAATAGCGATCTGGCGAATTTTTGTATAATCTTCACTAACTCAAATATTTTTAATGTCTTTGTATCTTATCATTTAATGGATTGATTCCTTAGAATTAATAAAAATTCACAAACAGATGGACTACAAATTTTCTTCAATGAACTTTGTCATTGTCTCAAAAAGATGAATGCGCGCATCTTTATCACTAATACCATGTTTTCTACGAGGATAGGTCATAAACTGGAAATGCTTATTGTATTTGATCAGTTCATTGATAAATGACGCACTTTGTTGAAAATGTACATTATCATCAGCCATTCCATGTACAAGTAAAAAATTAGATTTCAGCTGATCTACAAAATTAATTGGAGCACTCTTTTTATAACCCAAAGTATTGTCTTTCGGTAATCCCATATACCTTTCAGTATATATAGAATCATAATATTTCCAATCAGTGACAGGAGCGACTGCAATGCCTGTTTTAAAAATATCCGGCGCTTTGCATAATGAATACAGAGTCATATACCCACCATAACTCCAGCCCCATATCCCGATTCTGTCAGAATCGACATAATTCAAACTTTTTAAATAATTTACACCTGCAAGTTGATCCTGCAGCTCACATTTACCCAATTGAAGATATATTTTTCTTTCCCAATTACGACCACGACCGTAGGATCCTCGATTATCCAGAGCAAAAACCAAATATCCTCTTTGTGCTAACAATTGGTGCCATGTATTAACAAATCTATTACAGACAAGCTGAGTGTGAGGACCGCCATAAACATAGATTAAAACAGGATATTTCCTTTTAGGATCGAAATCTCTTGGATACAATAAAGAACAGTACAAAGTGGCACCATCTTCTGCAGTAATTTCCTTAAACCTGGTTGTTCCAAATCCATATTTATCTTTATCGAACTCATCGTTTTGAAAAAGAACCTTTACTTTTTTCCCCTTTACAGATGTCAAATATAATTTTGTTGGTATATCAATTCTTGAGAATCTTTCTATGTAGTAGTGGAATAATGGTGAGAAATTACCGGAGTGAGTTCCTTTACCTTTATCAATTTTAATGACTTTTTTTGTTTTTAGTGATAAAGAATAAATGTGCCTTTCGAGAACTGATTCTTTTGTTGAGGTAAAATATACAATCTCCTTTTTTTCATCTACATCATTCAATTCTGTTACACACCATTTACCTTTTGTCAGCTGCTCAATGATGTTTCCCTCGTAATTATATAAGTACAAGTGCATAAAGCCATCTTGCTCTGAATACCAGATAAAATTTTCCCTGTTTTTAAAGAAATAATATAAATCAGTAATATTCAGCCAATAGGGGTCTTTCTCCTCTAAAATCAAACGGCAATCTCCTGATACAGTATTAACAAAATATAGTTTAAGATGATTTTGACCGCGGTTTAAAGTCTGAACAGCCAATGTTTCAGAATTCGGCAGCCAATCAAATCGCGGAATATACTCAATATCAGGAGACTCGAGATTTATCCAGACCACCTTATCTTCAGAAATATCAATAATACCAAGACGAACTTCAGGATTTTGATCTCCTGCTTTAGGATAATATTCCCAGTAAATATCAGGGTGAGGATTTGTCCAATCAGGAATTGGAAATTTTGGTACATTGCTCTCATCCATTTGCATAAAGGCTATATTTCTGCTGTCAGGAGACCATTGATACCCTGATCTTATATCTAATTCCTCAGGATAAACCCAATCTAATTCGCCATTGTATAAACTATCATTTCCATCTTTAGTCAGTTGCAAATTTTCTTTAGTATCTATTTTTGTTATCCAGATATCGTGATTCTTGATGTAGCTTAGCCATTTAGCATCAGGTGAAAATTTAACATCTGATTTACTGTCTTTATCTGTCGTTACTCTATCCAGGCTCTTTTCTTCAATATTGTAAATAAAAAGATCCTTTTCCCCTCGTAGTAGCAACTTATTCCCAACAGGAGACCATTTATAATTTTTGTGATCCATTTTTATTGTGTCATTTTCTCCAAACCATAGTAACTGTGATGAAACGAAGATAGTATCAATTGTTTTTGAACGTGCATTCATTCGAAGTAAAGCAATTTGAGTAGTATCTATGTTTTCAAAATATGCAACACATTTTCCGTCAGGCGTCCATATAATATTTTTCTCTCGATACTTATATCGAGAAAGACCGGGATCGTTATAAAGATCACTAACGGTTAGTTGATGATTTTCCTCAGCATTAATGTTGAAACAAATAAATAAGACAAAAACTATGAGCTTGAGTAGTCGCATATCTCAACTCTCCTACTAATGAAATAATTCAATAAATAACTTACATAATAATTGAAGATTGGTAAAAAATGTCGTTTAAACTTTCTCCTCTCCCCTATCCATCCTGTCTAGTTTCACAGCATTTTTGATTGAGGTTATAATAAAAGTTATAATAAATATAAAAGTTAAGATTATTCCAAACAAATCAAATACAGTCAGGTAAGTTTGGTGATATTGTATGACTATTGGGTTCCAGAAAATAAGGATAAAATTAGTAATACAGAGGATAATTCTTACTTCTGTTGGACCTAACCTTGAAAAAGAGATCCTAAAAATCTTTTCACTGTAAGCTCTTATATAAACATATATGTTTAGAAGCAAGTACCCTATAGTTAGAAATAAAGCAACTTCTATATGTATTAAAGGTGAAAATCCAAATGCAATACAAATAATAACAATAGTCCACACATCACAAATGTGATCAACAAAGTAACCGTAATTTTCTCTCTCAATATGACGAACTCTCGCTAACGTACCATCCAGACTGTCAGCATACCAATGTATAAAGAGCCCAAAATTACAAAGTAATAACCACCAGTTTGAATACCATGTTAATAAGTATCCAATAGCAATTATTAATCCTGCGATTACACCCAATATAGTCAGATGGTCAGGTGATACCCACTTAGGAAGCGCTTTTGCCATTTTTGGTAAATTTCTTTTTTCCCACGAACCTGTCCAGGTATTAATTATTCTTTCTGCTTTTTTGTTGTTT
>JADHYC010000041.1 GCA_016782645.1 Fidelibacterota bacterium
CGGAGACAGGGAACGTTTGATTCAGGTATTTCGTAATCTCATTGCGAATGCTATATATGCTATGGCTGACAATGAAGTAAAATCTCTGACATTTCGATCCTCTGTTTTAAAAGATAAAAGATTCGTAGAGGTTTCAATTGAGGATACTGGTTATGGGATAGCAAAGAAAGATTTTAATAAGATATTTGATATATATTACACTACTAAACCGGAAGGATTAGGGACTGGACTGGGGCTGGTGATAGTGAAAGATATTATTGAGAAGCAGCATAAAGGAAAAGTTCTGGTTGAATCGGAAGTAAGTAAGGGAACCACTTTTACGATTCAACTTCCAATAAAGAGGAAAGCAAAAAGGAAAATCCTCATAGTAGATGATGAAGCCTATATAAGGGAGCTTTTTACTGATTATTTCGAGAGGAAAGGATTAGATGTTTTTGAAGCTCAAAATGGAGAAGAGGCACTGCAATATTATGAAAGTATTCAACCAGACATTATCTTAGCTGATATTCAGATGCCGTTTATGGATGGGTTTGAACTTGCTGAAAGGGTGAGGGTTAAAAATCCTGAACAGAAGATTATTTTCATGACTGGTTATTACTATGAGCATGATATCCAGTCTAAGTTAGAAAAGTCCGATATAAAATATTTCACCAAGCCTGCTGATTTTGATGTGGTATGGGAAATTATTAGTAAGGAATTGAAATCTGAAACCCCTTGAATTTTTAAGGGAATAATATTAGGATTATTCGTATTGAGCTGAAATATATATTCTTATTGCTGATGATTAAGTATCTACCCTTATTACTTCGTAAGATTAGTGAAGCTTGGTGGTTATGAGATGATTGAAACAGTTGATGGAAATAATGAAACGCAAGCGGTCGGAGGAAAAATTGAGAATAAATTTGCAGTCTTTAGATAAAGATGTGATAATAAATCATACTTTGAATTCGTTCAGTATATTTATTCAAATCCAATAAAAAATTTGTGTTATATTGTTTCTAAAAGTAAATTATTAATCAGAGATGCTTAGAAAATTATTTATTATCAATATCAAGGTCTATCGATTTAGAGAATTAATCTTCTAGAAAGAACTCAGGGAGTATACCATTTAGGAAGAAAATATGGACAATGAGTATCTTGAACTTTTAAAAAATAAGTAAAAAAAAGCAAAGGCTATCTGATTATGATTGAAAGTGAAAACGAAGAACTGCGTTTTTCTGTGCATTTTTATGGTTACTTGACTACACTTGCTATTGCAGGATTTGGGCTCTTTCTTGTATCGTTTGAAGGAAATATATTAAGACAATTCAGAAGCTGGATTTCTCCTCAGACTTTAAATTCATACGTTCTAACCTGGTTTGCGGTTAGTGTGATTTCGAGTATAGTATCGTTTTTTTATGGAGTAGTTATTCAGTTATTTGGGAAAAATCGATTATTATATGTTTTTTGGTATTTAATAATTCTTTTAGTGACACTTTTTTTTGCTACGATATTCTTTGATATCTGGAGGACATATTCAAGCCAAAGCATTGCTATAAAGTTGCTCATTTTGGTTTTATCTAATATAGTAACTATCATTTTTTCTGCAATATTTTATTATTTAAACTTTGAGCGGCGGTATAATTTTTGGGTTTTTACTCTTGGGATAATAGCATCTACAACTGCGTATAACTGGCTTTATCTCAGCATAATAGATAAAATTTCTATTTAGTATAAATTGTCTGCTGTGATTCAGCAGAGTATTATAAATATTTTTTTGGGAACTGGTATATTAAATCGGTGAACTATAAATATGCTTAAGTCTATTTTAGAAAGATTCCCCCTTGTGCTCATTTTTGCTTCTTACATGATAGGGATAATTTTGGATAAATATTGTGCAATTCCGTTAGGGTACTGGTGGGTAATTTTATTTGTGATATTTTTTATAGAGTTATCATTACCGGAAAGATTTAAGTCATTCTTGACTGTTATGCTTATATTGCTCCTGCTTGGTGGAATGAATCATTCTAAGAAAGTGGAAATTCCTCAAAAACATTTAAGTAATATAATCGTTGACGATAAGCCTGACAGTATTCGGGCTATGGTTGAACAGTCAGAGCGACGTCCCAACGGCTCACTGAAAGTAAGACTCAAGAAGTTACAAGTTAAAAGGGAGAAGTGGCTGTTCTATAAAGGGAAATTGCTTTTAACTGTTAAAGATTCTGATAAAAATTTTATATATGGGGACTTAGTCGAATTTAGAGCCAAAATATATCAACCAGCTGGGAAGAGAAACCCGGGAGAATTTGACTACAAGAAGTATCTTTTGAATCATGGAATTTATGCTGTTGCATATCTCAAACAGGTTGATACACCAACAATTGTAGGGAAGGCGGGATTTCCAATTAGAAGGTTTGCGAATAAGGTCAAAGTTAAAATTCAGGAACTTATTGACCGATCTATGACAGGTGAACAGAATGCTATTTTAAAAGCACTGATCGTTGGTGTTCGTGGAGAAATAAGTGATGAAACTCGGCAAGCATTTGTGGATTCTGGTATTATACATGTTCTTGCAGTATCTGGATTACATGTGGGGTATGTTACGCTGGTATTTTTAGTAATTTTCGGTTTTTTTCGATTTCCGAGAAAGACTAAGATGATTCTCACCATTTTAGTTCTATGTTTTTATGCTCTAATGGTTGATTTGAGACCTTCGGTAACAAGAGCTGTGATAATGGCATCATTGGTTTTAATCAGTCAGGGATGGGAAAAGAGAGTAAATATTTATAATACATTAGCTACTGCTGCATTAATACAGACAATTATTGATCCTTTACAAATATTCGATATGGGTTTTCAACTATCTTTTATAGCGGTATTTTCGATTGTTTATATCTATAAGCGAATAGAAAAATTACTGCCTGAAAGATTTAATCCCGATCTGATTCAAAATGTCATTTTGAAAAGAGGTATTCAACTTTTTCTCGTGTCACTTTCGGCACTGCTGGGTACGCTTCCTATTACAGTTTTTTACTTTTACAGGGTTCCTTTAATTTCCTTAATCGCAAACTTATTTGTTATTCCACTTGTTGGATTGATAGGTGCTCTTGGCTTTGCGCAGGTTATTTTGGGATTTATATGGGGTGGGATAAATCTTGCCTATGGCGAAGTTCAAATGATTCTTATTGGAGTATTGAGGTGGATGATTAAGATTGCATCTCAATTTCCGTTTGCATATCTCCAGGTAGCAGGAATTTCTACAATCGGATTGTTTATATGGTATGCTCTTCTTTTTGGAGTACTGAACTTTGATAAAAAGCGTGTCATGATTGCTACAATAGTAGGAGTTTTGCTTCTTATGAATATTTGGATTTGGGGGAAGGTTGTAGAAAAACACGAATTGCAGATAACCTTTTTTAATGTTGGACAAGGGGATGCCGCTTTAGTGGAATTTCCTTCTGGCAAGAAAATGTTAGTGGATACTGGTGATAGAACTTATCGAAGAGATTATGGAAAACTAGTGATAGCTCCTTACCTCAAACGTAATTGCATTAGTCATGTGGATATAATGGCACTTAGCCATCCACATAATGATCACATTGGAGGGGCACCATACCTTTTGAGAAATTTCTCTTTTGGAGAGATATGGGAAACAGATCTCAAAGCACGTTCGGGAGCATATCACAGGATACATTTTCTTGCTGATTCTTTGGGAATTCCAATAAGAAAATTATACGCCGGGGATTATTTGGCTGTTGATAAATTTACGAAAATTTATGTGGTTCATCCCTCATCTGCTTTTCTTGCAACGAAACCTAAGGGATATAATGACTATTCTACAACTTTTAAATTGACCCATGGTGATATTGATGTATTATTTACCGGAGATGTAGAAGATATAGCGGAAAATTATATTGTTTTGTGGGGAGATTTTCTTGCTTCGGAAGTATTAAAAGTTCCTCACCATGGCAGCCGAACTTCTTCAACTTTACCATTTATTAAATATGTCCAACCCGAATATGCCCTGATTTCTGTTGGGCAGAGAAATAAATTTAATCATCCATCAATGGTAACAATTACAAAATATGATTCTTTAAAAACAAAAATACATCGTACCGATTTGAACGGGGCATTTGTAATTAAATCAGATGGTAAGAGAGTTAAAATTTGTTCGTGGTAGTTTTTTTATTTATTAAACAAACCAGTATTAAATGGTTAATAGCAACATAGTAGATATAATAACTGTTTCTCTCATGGAGATGCTGTTTGTAAACAGTTTCTGAAATTTTTGTGTTGTGCTTAATACATCTCAAATTTCGACCTTTTTTAAGCAGGCTCAATATTGAAATGAGCAAAATTTCTTTTTACCACTCCACTTTGCCAATTGTATTTCAGTTAATTTCCCCAGGCAAAATTTTAAAGGACAGGAATGCCTCAAAATAGTAAATCTATGATGATTGCCGTAGTTTTATTATCAGTTCCTTTAAATCTCAAAGCGCAATCGGTAGCAAATTTTAATTAACTAAGAGTTTGTTTACCCACTTAATACCAATTAAATTTCAGATAGATGAGTTCTAATAAAGTATCACTTAAGTTTGAACAAAACCTTTGGAATCAGGGAAAGACCACTGTTGCTGGAATTGACGAAGCGGGCAGAGGACCGTTAGCAGGACCAGTGGTAGCAGCATCGGTTGTATTTGAGAAAGGTGAGATTATAGAAGGAATAAATGACTCGAAGAGATTGAGTCCGAAAAAGCGGGAATTGTTATACGATAAAATAATGAAAAAAGCAAAAGCAGTCAGCATTGGACAAGTTGAGTCTCAGGAAATTGACAGAATAAATATTCTAAATGCAACTCATAAAGCAATGCGGCAGGCTGTTGGGCGATTAAAATTGAAAGTGGAGCATTTGCTCATTGATGGTCGGCCAATTCCAGATAAAATTTATCCGCAGACTGCGATTGTGGGTGGTGATAGATCATGTTATTCAGTTGCTGCTGCATCAATAGTTGCAAAAGTTAATCGGGATCATCTGATGGTTGAGTATGATTCGGTTTTTCCTGGTTATGGTTTTGCAAAGAATAAGGGTTATGGTACAAAAAAGCACAGGGAAGCTATTATTAAGTTAAAACCCTGTCCTATTCACCGTATGACATTTTCTTGTGTAAAAGAACATCTACTCGATGTGAAACATACTAAAAATATGAGGGACTTGGGTAGATATGGTGAGAACATTGCTGCATTTTATTTATACAAAAAGGGATATAGAATCCTTAAAAGAAATTTCAGATTAGGAGCGTACGGAGAATTGGATATAATCACAAGAAAAGATGAGCAGTTATGCTTTGTTGAAGTGAAGACACAGAGGCATTTGGTTTTCGGACCTCCTGAGAGCTGGGTTAATGAGAGAAAGATGGAACAAATTGGAATGATAGCGGAAGGATATTTGTCCCGGCATAAAGAATTGGACTTGGATTGTCGTTTTGATGTAATTGCAATTACGATCGCAAAAAATTCTATAAAGATTAAACATATTAAAGATGCTTTTAGACTGTGAGGGAAAATGATCCGATTAATTATTTCTTTTCTTGTTTCAATATCGATACTTTTTAGCCAAACATTTCAGGTTGGTAAAAATGGTGTTGTTGTATCTGCTTCACAAATTGCTTCCGATATAGGAATAGAAGTTTTGAAGCAGGGAGGAAATGCTGTCGATGCTGCCGTTGCTGTTGGGTTCGCTTTAGCGGTTGTTTTTCCGGAGGCAGGGAATGTTGGTGGTGGAGGATTTATGGTAATCCGTTTTCCTGACGGTAATTCAACGACAATTGATTATAGGGAGAAAGCTCCAGGCACTGCATCACGTGATATGTATCTTGATGAAAAAGGTGACCCAATTGAGGGGTTAAGTACTGAAGGTGCATTGTCTGTTGGTGTTCCCGGATCGGTAGCGGGATTACATTTAGCATTGGAAAAGTATGGTAGTCTCCCCTGGTATGAAGTGATAAAGCCAGCAATTGAGCTTGCTGAAAAAGGTTTTCCTGTCTCGTATTATACAAAAAATGGGCTACTTTCACATAAAGATATTATGAGCCGGTTTCCATCATCAATGGAAATGTTTTTTCCTGAAAGTAAAATATTGGAAATCGGGGAAAAATGTTGTTTTCCTGATTTGGCTAAAACATTAAAACGGGTAGCAATGAAAGGAACTGACGAATTTTATAGAGGTAAAACTGCAAAGAAAATTGTTAGGAGTGTCCGAAAATATGGTGGGATTATTTCATTGGAAGATATGAGAAATTACAAGGCTGTAGAGCGTAAGCCGATTAATTTTTCGTATAGGGGATATGACATTATTTCTATGCCACCGCCAAGTTCCGGAGGTATTTGTCTTGCTGAGATTTTAAAAACAGTAGAGCATTTTCCTTTGAGTGATTATGGATTTCACTCATCAAAATTTGTACAAGCGTTAGTAGAAGCTGAACGACGAGTCTATGCGAATAGAGCATATTTTCTTGGTGATCCGGATTTTGTAAATGTACCTGTGGAATATCTGATAAGTGATGAATTAGCGGCAAACTTGGCTGAAGATATAAAATTTGATAAGGCAACTCCAAGTAGTGAAATAACTCATGTGCCTGTGGTATTTCCTATCAAGGAAAGTGAGCAGACAACTCATTTTTCTATTGTTGATAAAAATGGCATGGCTGTGTCTAACACGACAACTCTCAATTCAAGTTTCGGCTCATGTTTTGTTGCTGAAGGTACAGGTGTTTTGCTGAATGATGAGATGGATGATTTTTCAATTAAACCCGGTTATCCAAATATTTACGGACTGGTCGGTGCGGAAGCAAATGCTATCCAACCAAATAAGAGAATGCTTAGTTCAATGACTCCAACAATTGTGTCGCGTAATGATTCGCTTATGTGGATTTTGGGAACTCCAGGTGGTGCAACGATTATTACTACTGTAGCACAAGTTATCATAAACTTGATTGATTTCAATATGGATCTTATAGAGGCAGTTGATTTGCCTCGATTTCATCATCAGTGGTTACCTGATGAGGTCTTTATTGAGAAACATTCATTTTCGAAGGATATTAAAGATATTCTTAAGGGAAAAGGATATGCAATCTCCGAACGTTGGAGAATTGCTGATGTTAATGCAATTGCAGTGGATTATGAAAATAGATATTATATTGGTGTACCGGATAAGAGACGTCAATCTGCAGCAGCTGCTTATTAAGAAATAGTCAGTTATAGTGTAGTGTCGGGCAGTCTTGTCCGACTTGTTTTCGTAGAAAACAGATAAAGCCGTTGATACTGGAAAACATTTCTTTTTATTGAATCTTCCGATTCAACTGCGAACTGGACAGTTCGCAGCTACGATTTGCTCATCGAAAATTTTTTATTTTGTTGCAAATACTTAGTAATTGTAAATTTTTATAGATATTATGTCAAGTAAAACTGAATATAGATTTTTTTATAAAAGAAATCTTCCACATATACAGCCAGTTGATGCCGTATTTTTCATCAGCTATCGATTAGCGTTTAGTTTGCCCTGTAGCCTTTTACCGAAAATTACAAACCTATAGACAAGAGTTTGAAAATAAACTGAAATTACAAGAAAAATTAATGTCAGAGAGTAAGTCAAAAATGTGCAACAATTTCAATAAAAACATTTTTGATTTGACAGATAAATTTATAGCAAACTATATCGGAAGTCCTCAATGGCTTAAAAATCCTCAAATTGCTAATGTTGTAGTAGAGAATTTATTTAAATGGGATGATATACATTATAAATTGTTATGTTATTGTATTATGCCAAACCATATACATATTCTGATTAAGCCTTTATTAAAAGAAGAAAGAGAGCCTTTTTCATTAGCAAGAATTATGCAAGCACATAAAGGATATACTGCGAGTCAAGCAAACAAAATTCTTCAACGCAAAGGACAATTTTGGCAGTATGAATCTTACGATCATTATGTAAGAGATTATGAGGAATTATTACGCATTGTGAGATATATTCTATATAATCCAGTTAAGGCAGGATTTGTAAATGATCATGAAAAATGGCAATACAACTATGTAGAACCTAGCGTTATTTCTTTATGAGCATTCGTAGTATCGAACAGTCCTGTTCGATATGTTTTTATAGAAAACAGATAAAGCCGTTGATACTGGAAAACATTTCTTTTTATTGAATCTTCCGATTCAACTGCGAACTGGACAGTTCGCAGCTACGATTTTTCAGACAGTTCGCTGTTAAAATTTTTACTTTAGTGAACTTTTGTTTGTTGTGAGAGTAAAAATTAATAAATTCACATTAATTTAATTAAGAGAGAAGTATGGATAATTTGAAGAGGCGAAAGAAAAAGAGTGAAAATAGCAAGTTTTGGCAGGAAGTTAAATCCTGGGGAATTGTATTACTAATTGCGCTTGGTCTAAAGGCTACTATAATCGAAGCATATCAGATTCCAACAGGTTCAATGGAGAATACAATACTAATTGGTGATTTCATGTTAGGGAAAAAATTCGTTTATGGAACTCGTACACCTGATTGGATCGGAATTCCATGGACAAGAATTGGATTTCATATTCCATGGTATCGACTTCCGTCTTTTAAGAAGCCAAAACAAGGTGAAGTGGTTATTTTTAGATTTCCTAAAGACACACATCTTAATTATGTAAAGAGATGTGTAGCAGGTCCCGGACAAACAGTTAAAGTGAGAAGTAAGGTATTGTATGTTGATGGAAAAGTTTTTAAAAATCCTAAACATTCTAAATTTATCGATAATATGAAATACCTATCTTCTTGGAATGATCCGGAAATATTTCCAAGAGGAGCGGGGAATAGAGATAATTACGGTCCTGTTTATGTACCGGCAAAAGGTGATACACTCTATTATGGTAAGGTAAATGCCGATATTATTAGAGATGTTGTTGAACTGGCACACCGCGATTTTCGTTATACTAATGGAAAAATGTATATCGACAGTAAGCATTCTGATTATTATGTAGTAGAGCAGGATCATTATTTCATGATGGGAGATAATAGAGACAATAGTTATGACAGCAGGTTTTGGGGTTTTGTACCATTTGATTTAGTCCTTGGTGAAGGGCTGGTTATTTATCTTTCATGGGATAAAACCATGCCATTATATCGTGTTACTAAAAAGATACGATGGAATAGAATTGGACGTATTATTTCTTGATCTGAATTTTTTTAACTGCCGAGATCGCTAAGAATGCCCACCTGCCATCCGCTTTCGGCTGAAGGGGTGGGTAGGCAGAGATAATTAAATATTAAAGACTTATGGATAAATCAGGTTTAAACTTATTTATCAATGAGTTATACAGATCATTCCAGTAGGGAGTTCCTTTTGGAGACTGATTAATAAAATGATTTTCATAATTTACATTCAAATTGTCCTATCGGTATTTTCTTTGATTTATGCCTGATTCAGATTATTTAAGTATTTATATACATTTCCCATTTTGTGTACGTAAATGTCTGTACTGTGATTTTGCCTCAGAGGATTGGGGTCTTGAAAGAATAGACAGGTGGACAGATGCTCTCATTTTGGAAATCAATCTAAATAAAGAAAGGTTAATCCACAGTCCTAAGCTTTATACGCTTTATATTGGTGGAGGCAGCCCGAATCTTGTTGGAGGTGATAATTTTTATAGAATTGTTAAGACACTAAACGACTATTTTGATTTTGATACGCTTAGGGAATTTACCGTGGAGGTCAACCCAGGCGGTACTTCAGTTGAATTATTGAACACCTTTAGAAATGCTGGAGTGAACCGAATCAGTATTGGTTGTCAATCATTTATTGATGGTGAATTGAAAACACTCGAGCGAATTCATAGTGTAGATGATATTGTTAGGCTTTTGGAACAAGTTAAGAGTGTTGGGATTCCACAAAGGAGTTTGGATTTAATATTCGGGATTCCCGGGCAGACAATTGAAAGCTGGAAAAATTCTCTTGAAAGTGCAATCTCATATAATGTCGAGCATCTTTCGCTTTATAATCTTATTTATGAAGAAGGGACACCTTTAAGTGATTTAAGGTCAAAAGGGGTAGTATCTCCTGTCGAAGAAGAACAGGAATGGCTAATGTACGATCTCGCACATAAGGTGTTGGAGAAAGCTGGCTTTGTTCATTATGAAATTTCCAATTGGGCAAAGCCTGATTATATGGCCGTTCATAATTCAATTTATTGGAGTGGCGGGAAATATCTTGGTTTTGGACCATCCGCACATTCTTTTGATGGGGAAAATAGATGGTGGAATTGCAGGAATGTCGATACATATATTAATTTTTTAAAAAATGATAAATTGCCCATTACGGGTTCAGAAAAGCTCTCTGTTAAAAATAAAAAGACTGAATATTTTTTACTTGGGTTAAGAACCCAAACTGGAATTGAAATATCAAGGTTCGAATCAGTAACAGGAATGGAATTTATTGATGCCCATAAAATGTTAATTGGTCATCTTGTGGGGAAAATTGAGGGTGAATATGGATATATTGAAGGTAATTACTTCAGGTTGACGCATAAAGGATGGTTTTTATGTGATTATATTACGGGTAAATTATTGACTTTAATAGAGGAGAGAAAACCGTGATTGTAAAAAATGTTTTAGATGTTAATAGAGAACCTGTTATAGCAAAGGGTATTGATAAAGTAACCAAACAGGTTTTATTGGGTCCTGATGATGGTGCGCCGAATTTCACAATGCGTCGTTTCATAGTTGAACCGGGTGGTTTTACATTTTACCATACCCATGATTTTGAACATGAAGTCTATATTCTTGCCGGAGAAGGGATTGCAAGAGCTAAAGATATTGAATTAAAGATTAAAAAGGATATGGCGATTCTGGTCATTCCCAATGAAGTACATCAGTTTATTAATAATGGTAATGAAGATTTTGTGTTTTTGTGTATAATTCCTAACTGATTGAACCATCCGATTTCCCACCGTTAATCCCTTGAAAAAGTCGGAGTTAATAAAACACAGGAAAACATTCAATATGTATAACAACTGCGTTCACGCGCGCGGTTTACCGCGTCGCTGTGCAACGCTTTGTTGGCAAAACTCTATAGCATATTCGTACCTATCATCAAGTGCCGAGCAATGTCTTAACGTGCGACTCAACCGCCAGAGCCAATCCCTCTGTGTTGTACCCACCCTCTAGAATTGACACGACACATGAGCGGGAATAGGTCGCGGCAATAGACATCACCAGCTTCGTGAGTTCAGCGAATCCTGCATCGGTAACAGCGAAATCACCAAGCAAATCATCTTTTCGGCTGTCGAAGCCGGCCGAAATTAACACCAAATCAGGTCGAAACTTGTTCGCGGCCGGAACGAGACGCTCCATGAAAGCATTGAGAATTTCCTTGTCATTGGCACCACACGGCAGAGGCACGTTGATGTTGAACCCTTTCCCTTCACCTTTGCCGGTCTTATTTGCGGCGCCGGTGCCAGGGAAGGCATACAAAGCGTGTGTAGAGAAGAACAATACAGTTGGATCATCATAGAATGCCCATTCAGTACCATTGCCGTGGTGGTAGTCCCAATCCACGATGAGGATTCTGGCCAGCTTGTGTTTCTTCTGGGCGTAGCGCGCGGCAATGGCAACGTTGTTGTAGAAGCAGAATCCATTCTCACCTATATCTGAAGCGTGATGTCCCGGCGGCCGAACGGCGCAGAAAGCATTCGGCACTTCACCGATGCAAACCGCGTCCACTGCGGCCAAAGCACCAGACACTGCCAATCGACATATTGATTCGTCATGCGCCTGCTTTGCAATGTGGTTGATATGCGACTCGGAGTGAACGGTACGTATGTACGAAATGGGATCCACAGATGGTGCGATGGACCTGACAGCTTTGTCCAGCCCCGAACTCTTCAGCCGTCGAAAGATGGCTTTCAATCGTTCGGGTGACTCGGGATGCTCCTTTCCCAGTGTATGACAAAGATACCGATCATCGATAACCAATCCTGTCGTGGTCGATCCGGCGCGCTTTTCAGCCTTCTCTTTCCTGTCTTTCCCCTTGCTCGCGGGCACGCAGGAAAGACTTGCACGTGCAGGATTTTTATCTTCCATCTCTTTCTTCCTTCAAGCCTAACAAGTAATTCTACAGATCTGGATAACATAACGAATGTAATGATATCTGACAATTTCCCTTTTTCAAACTATCTTCTAACTGTATAACATATGTTTATACTGCACATTTACGCTTAAAACTTGTTTCTCTATAGACAAACTTTTAACCCATTTTGTGGACTTCTATTCATTTGATTCTATTTTACTCATTAATAATTCTATTGTCAAGTCCTAAAGTGATGGCTTCCCGATATGGAAATGTTCCCATAACTTCTTCTGTTTATTCCACCTATCACTGGCTAATTAGAGTATTATGTAGCCGTTCACGGACTCTTTTATCCCAATTTCATCGGGAAAATTATTGATATGTTGTTCCAAAGTGCATATACTTGCAAATCCTTAACAGAAATTATAAATTACAACTGTGTCTTCGGGACAGGGTGAAAGTCCCAACCGGCGGTAAAAGTCCGCGAGTCCCGATTAATATCGGGACAGAACCTGTGAAATTCAGGTACCGACGGTAAAAGTCCGGATGGGAGAAGATCGAAATAAATGTCCCGAGAATATTGGGATTTTTTTATGACTATACACGAGAAATGGATGAATAGAGCACTTATCCTGGCAGAGAAGGGACGGGGATATACCAGTCCGAATCCAGTGGTAGGTGCAGTGCTTATTAAAAATGATACAGTCATTAGTGAGGGATGTCACAAAAAATTTGGCGCACCTCACGCCGAATTAAACGCAATCGGTAAAGCGGGAAATAATGCTAAAGGTGCTACGTTATATGTGAATCTGGAACCTTGCTGTTTTCATGGTAAAACCCCACCCTGTGTCGATGCCATTATCAGATCCGGAATAAAAGATGTTATAATCGGAATAATAGATCCAAATCCGCAGGTTAATGGTAATGGTATAAAGATACTGAAGGACGCAGGGATTGTCGTTAAAGTGGGAATTCTTGAAAAAGAAGCTAAAACTATCAATCGTGGATTTTTTAAATATATTAAAAAAAATAGACCATGGATCACTTTAAAATTGGCAGTTACAGCAGATGGATTTATTGCTGACGTGACAGGGAAGAGCAAATGGATTACATCAGAACCTGCGCGTCAATTTGTGAAAAGGCAAAGGTCTCTTCACGATGCAATAATGGTAGGAATGGGAACGGTTTTCAAGGATAATCCTTCTCTACTTCCAGAATCAACTAATGGATTTATTCCTTACAGGATTATTCTTGATGAAGTTTTAAATATTCCTTATCGATTCAAATTGGTCTCTGATGATTTTAAAAAACGAACTGTTATCCTTACTTCACAAAAAAGTAAAAAGGAAAAAGTTAAACAGTTTAAAAGTACTGGTATTAACGTTTTAAATGTTGCCAGTGATGATTTCGGTTGGATCAAACTTCCCGATTCTTTTAGGTCTTTAGCGGAATTTGGGATCACATCTGTCTATTGTGAAGGAGGTGGGCAGGTTGCCGGTTCGCTAATTACTCAGAAGGTCGTTGATGAACTTCAGCTATTTGTATCACCCAAGATATTAGGTGAGGGTATTTCCAGTTTTGGTGGCTTTATGAGGTCACTTGATGAAGCGATTAATTTAAACTGGGGAGAACCTATCAAATTAGGTCAGGATATTTTTTTAAAAGGAACAATTGTCTAATGTTTACCGGTCTTATTGAAGAAGTAGGAAAAATCAAAGGAATTACACCTATCAGTGAAGGCAAAGAATTTCATATAGAGTCTAAAAAAGTTATTAATGATTTAAATATTGGTGACAGCATCACTATTGATGGAGCATGTCTAACTGTGACAGCCCAAACTAACGAATATTTTTCAGTCCAAGCAGTAGAGGAGACTCTGATAAAAACAACATTAAAAGGTGTTAAAGTTGGTAGTTCAGTTAATCTTGAACGTGCTATGCTTGCAACTGATAGATTTGGGGGTCATTTCGTACAGGGGCATGTTGATGGTATTGCGAAAATTATATCATTTCAGAGAAGTGGTAAAGCAGCGACATTAAAGTTTAAAATCCCTGATGAAATTGTAAAGTATGTGGTTCTGAAAGGCTCGATAACTTTGAATGGAATCAGTTTAACAGCTGCAGAGGTAAATGGTTCAATTGTTACTGTATCGTTAATTCCATTTACTTTGGAGAATACAAATCTCGGGCAGAAGAAAGCGGGTGATAGTTTGAATATTGAGGTTGACCTGCTGGCGAAATATGTTGAGAATTTTCTTAAGAGCAAGGAACAAAAAACAATTTCAGTTGAAAAAATTAAAACATGGGGATATGGTAAAAAGTGAAAAGTGTTTGATTTGAAATTTGTAAAATAAAGAGAAAAGGAAATAAATGAAGTTTAATACAATAGAAGAGGCTGCTGAGGATTTTAAACAGGGAAAATTTGTCATTATCGTTGATGATGAGAATAGGGAAAACGAAGGTGACTTTATTATTGCAGCTGAGAAAGTAACTCCTGATGATGTAAATTTTATGGCAAAATATGCCCGGGGTTTGATGTGTGTCAGCTTAACAAAAGAGAGGGCGAAAGCTCTTGACTTAAATTTGATGGTACAGGATAATACTGCGCTTCACAATACGAGTTTTACTGTAAGTGTTGACTTAAAGAAAGGTACAACAACTGGAATATCTGCATTTGATCGCGCTGCTACAGTGAAAGCACTTGTTGATCCAGAAACTAAATCGGAAGATTTAGGAAGACCTGGTCATATTTTTCCTATCATTGCACGTTCAGGAGGAGTATTACGTCGGGCAGGACATACAGAGGCTTCTGTTGACCTTGCAAAAATTGCAGGATTAAAGCCAATTGCCGTTATGTGTGAAATCATGGACGAAGATGGGAATATGGCTGGAGGCGAAACCTTATATAAACTGGCAAGAGAATATAAGATAAAGATAATTACCGTTGCTGATATTATTATTTATAGAAGAAAGACAGAGAAATTCTTAGAAAAGGTAAGCGAAGCGGAACTTCCAACACGATATGGAAAATTTCGGATTGTTATATATCATGACAAATTAAGTGATAAAGAACATTTAGCACTTATTATGGGCGATGTTACAACTGATGAACCTGTTATGGTCAGAGTGCATTCGGAATGTCTTACAGGTGATGTTTTTGGATCGCAGCGTTGTGATTGTGGCGATCAAATTCAGAGATCGATGGAGATGATCCAGCAGTGTGGTCGCGGTGTTCTTCTTTATTTAAGACAGGAGGGAAGAGGTATCGGATTAAGGCATAAAATTTATGCTTATAAACTTCAAGATGAAGGTATGGATACTGTTGAAGCAAATGAAAAGCTTGGTTTTTTACCAGATCTGAGAGATTACGGAATGGGTGCACAGATTCTTTCTGACTTGGGCATAAAGAAAATGAGGTTGTTAACAAACAATCCTAAAAAGATCATCGGACTTCAGGGGTTCGATCTTGAGGTTGTTGAAAGAATTCCAATTGAAATTCCACCAAACCCAAATAATAAAAAGTATCTATTGACAAAGCGTGATAAATTAGGTCACTTAATACTTAGCAAAGAACAATAATTAATTATCAATGAGCAATTAACAATGAACAGTTGAAGAGAGAGAAGAGTGGGAAAAGAGAATATTGTTTTAGAAAAATCGTATAAATTTGCAATTAGCATAATAAAGATTTATAAGCATCTTTTAAAAGACAATAAAGAGTATGTCTTATCAAAACAGTTATTAAGATGCGGAACTTCTATAGGTGCTAATATTTCTGAAGCAAACGGTGCAATTTCAAAAGCAGATTTTTCTAATAAAATATCAATTGCTTATAAAGAATGTTTAGAGGTAAAATATTGGTTGTCACTTTTAAAAGATACTTTTTATATAGACAAAGATACCTATAAAGATATTTTTTCTAAAGTTGATGAAATCGGGAGATTATTATTTTCAATTCTAAAATCAACCCGTATCTCAAACCATTGATCACTGATAATTGATCATTGATAATTGAAAAAGCGAGGTGAGATATGATTAATGTGCATGAAGGCGTTCTCTCCGCAGAGAAAATGAGCGTTGCAATTGTTGCAAGTCGTTTTAATGACATGATAACAAAGGAACTTTTAGAAGGTACTCTGGATTGTCTGAAACGCCACGGTGCTACAGAAAAGGATATTCATGTTTACTGGGTACCGGGAGCATTTGAGATTCCAAGGATTGCTCGTGAAGTTGCCAGTACTAAAAGATTCGACGGCGTAATCTGTCTTGGTGCGGTGATTCGAGGGGCGACACCGCATTTTGATATGGTGGCGGCAGAAGTGTCTAAGGGTGTTGCACGACTTTCTATCGAATCTGAAGTTCCAGTTATTTTTGGCGTGTTAACAACAGATAGTATCGAACAGGCGCTTGAACGAGCAGGTACAAAGGCTGGAAATAAGGGCTGGGATGCTGCATTAAATATGATTGAAATGGTAAACCTTATCAGATCAATTAAGAAGAAGTAATAATTTTACTTTTAAAATAATTGATTAACTGTGCTGTGACGCCACATGTGGATTCAAAGGATGTGTAACTCTGTGCTTAAAATTATAAACTGTCACTATAAACCGCTTACTTATTTTTGTGTCTTAGTGACTTTGTGGCTCATTCCTTCTTTGCTTTTTTGCCAGAATGTAGTGGGTGAGTGGGATGGATATACATCAAGCCTTTGTATAAGGGATATTGAGATTAACGGAAAATTTCTTTACGGAGCGAGCAGTGGTGGACTTGTTGAATTTGATATGAATAGCGAAAAGTTTCAGATATTTGGAATGAGAGATGGTCTAACAAGAGTAGATATAGAATGTATTGGAGTGGATAAATTTGGTGATATTTGGTTAGGAATGAGTTCTCCAGACGGTGAGATAAATATTTGGGACCCTGAACTGAATAATGTTAAACAGGTGTATGACGAAAACCTGACTTCAATTTCTGCCTTTGCATTTGACAAGAATCAGGCATTCGCTGCTTATCAAAAAAATGTCGATTGGGGAATTTTACATTTTAGAATTGAAGGAAATAAATACGAATATAAAGATTTTTACTTCAACTTTCCCTTAGTTTTCTCATCTATTAATTCTTTGTATGTAATTGGTGACACACTTTGGCTGGCAACGAGTTCTGGTCTTCTACATTCTGGAATAAGTGACACGATTGATCTTAAAGATAAAGAGAATTGGAATATTGTGCCATTCCCCGGGCAGGATTATGTATCAAATGTTATTGTATTTAATGGCTCTATTACGACTAATTTTGGTTCAGATATCTACAAAATAGAAAATGGGCAACCGATATTGTTGAATAGTAATTTAAATAGAAAGATTAATTTAATTTCCGTGAGTCATTATGGTAATTTAATAGCGTCAACTACTCGAGGCGTTTATTTACTTCAAGAGAATGGATCATGGTTATCTATTGGCGGAGGTAATACATCTGAAACTTTATCAGACATTGAAGGAGATTTATGGAGTGGAACAGCAAATAAAGGTATTTGGTTTTATGCTGGTGAAATAGGAATGTTTTATACGCCCAATACAATTTTGGGTAATGTAAATACCGTAATTTTTGTCGATGAAGAGGGACATTTAGTTGCTGGAACTAATAAGGGAATAAGTTTTCGAACAGATAAAGGTTGGTATAATATAGTAAAGACAAATTACGATGAACATATTCACGATCATTCTGAAGATGATTGGCAGTTTTTCATTGCTGATACACTGACTTACCAGGTTTCAAGTCGTATTTATTCTCTTGTAAGGCGCAGCGATGGTAATTATTTTGCCTCTTTATATGGTTCTCATATTGATCAAGGGTTAAAAGGGGGATTACTAAGGTTTAATTTAGATGATTTAGAGAATTACATAGTTTATGATACGACTGATGGAGTAATAGCAGGTTCTGAGGGGAAAGGAGGATTCTCATATTATCTTTGTTCTGCTTATATGGCTCTCGATAATAATGATAATTTGTGGGTAGCTAACCAATATGCTCAGAATGATAGTGTGGTTGCAGTGCTTTCTTCTAATGATCAATGGTATCACTTTTCTATAGATGAATCAGATAAATTCCTGAATTATCATATTACATCAATTGATTTTGATAGAAAGGGAAGGGTTTGGTTTGCCTCAGAAGTTCACGGAGGTGACTCACCCTCTAATGGTGGAATAATTGTTCTTAATTATAATGGCACCTTGGGTGACAAATCTGATGATGAATGGTATTTGATTAATACCAGTTATGGATTAGGAGATAATTCGGTTTTTTCGATTGTTTTTGATCAGGAAGAAGAACTCTGGATAATGAATGCCGCCGGTATTCAGAAAGCAACAGTGTCTCAAAATTTTCCAAGTCCTGTGTTTTCCCAAATTGAACAGCCGGTTCTTACCAGTGTGTCTTTTGCAAAAGAGTGCCGTATAAAAGTAGATGGAATGAATAATAAATGGATTGGCTCAGTAGGTTCTGGTGTTAAAGTCTATACTTATAATGGAATTTGGTTAAATGATGTTGAGGGTTTTACTACAAATAATTCAGGCTTATTGAGTAATACAATTCTCGATATTGCGTTTTATCCACCAGAAGGAATAGTGTACCTTTCTACAACAAAAGGGATTTCAGTATATAAATCACGTTATGCGGTTTATGGGGACAAATATGGGGAGTTAAAAATTTATCCAATGCCATTTGAGGTTCCTTCATTTGAGCATCTTGTTATTGATGGATTATTACAAGGTTCCGAAGTGAAGATTACCACGATTGATGGTACTTTTATTCGTCACCTTACTACAAAAAGTGGTACTGTTGTCGGTCAACAGGCTTTCTGGGATGGTAAATCTTATCATGGAAGTTATGTCAGCAGTGGAGTATATATCTGTTTAGCATATACCAAGGAAGGCGATACAATTGTTGGTAAAATTGCTGTGGTCAGGCATAATTAAATTAGAGGTTATAAAATTACTTCATAATAAGTACAGAAGCAGTGTAAATTAATGTTTATATTTTAAATCCTTTTATACATCCTATAAAACTGAAAAAATTGTCCATATAATTTTGTAGACGATTTCTTGGCAATCGTAAATCCCAATTTCTTATATAAATTAATCGCGTTTATATTTTCTGTCTCTACATCTAAAGATAGTCTATTAGCGCCGCATTGTTTTGCCTCTTTTTCAGCCAAATCAATTAGACGAGTTCCTAATCCCATTCCTCGATACTTTGGAAAAACAGCGACATTGTTTATATAATATTCCTTCTCACAAACCCAACCAACTATTTTTTTAGCGTTTAAAAGAGAATATAGCCGTTTAAAAAAATCTGCTCCCATATTTTTCAATAGGAGCAACCCGGTCTGAAAATCTTCTTGTTTTTTTAACTGCCAATCATATCCTAAAATCATGCCTGCTTTTTTATGCCCGGTCTTGGCAAAATAAGTATGATGGAAACCAAATAGATTGTTACCTTTTACAAATAGGTTTATCAAAATAGTTTTGACTTCGTTACCATAGAGAGTTGGTAGAAAAGAGGGTGTAGAGAGTATGATGAGGTCGGCAAAATCTTTGGCATCATAATGTGAACCTTTTCTTATTGTAATTTTTTCATCCATTCTATTATTATAGACAAGCCTTATTTTGTAAAATATATATAACAGGGCTTTGAGGCATAAATAAACATGATTTAATTAGACCTTTTACCATCATATTTTTTAAGTCATTTAACCATATTTTGAAGTAGCTATAAGAAATCTTTTTTCTGATGATCCAACCTCTATTCTTAAATTCATCTTCCATCTGTTTTTCTGTAAATGTGAAAGGGTGGGTTTTATCCATTTGAAGAGATTCCATTAAAGAGTGAATTTGTTTTCCCCACCATTGATAGGTATGCTGTCTAATGAATATAACACTTCCTAATTTTATTGCTCGTTCAATCTCATTTAATACTTTTTCAGAATTTTCGCAATGTTCTAAAACGTTGTCAATGACTATTAAGTCAAAAAAATTGCTTTCGTATGGTAATTCTTCTCCTTTTCCGGTGGTATATTTTACAGATGGATCCCTGATGTCAGTGTATGACTTTATACTTGAAAAGTAATATTCTAGTGGGTCTATTGCATATTTATTTTTAGAATTTAAGAAAGTAATTGGTCCTACCGGACCAGAGCCGATTTCCAAAATTTTTGTGTCTTTATCAATTTTGAGATATGGATTTACCTCAGCTTCAACTAGTTCCGCACAACTTCTATACCAATCAGCATTGCCCTTATGGCTTTTCCACCAATCTAATTCGCATTTTTGTGCTTTTTCCCATCTCGTTTTATTTGAATCAGCCAATTTAGATCTCCTTGTTTATCATGTAAAATTTATGAAAGATGAGAATTGATTTTTTGCTTTTCCAGCACAAGAGTTTCGTGATTTTTTATATAATATTCCTGTTAATCAGGTAAATTCACATCTTATATAATGAAATATAATTTGTCATGATCATTAATTAAATGTTTTCACTTTTAATGGAGTTTATAAAAATTTTTTTCTAGTATGACTTAAATTTGGGCAAATGAAGCAAAGTCATCTCTTTCTAATCATCGGAACAAACCTGACAGGGATAATAGAAGTTTTCCTTATTTTACCCTTTATTTTAGTCAATAATACCAATTCCTGAGCAAATCTCATCCCGACTGGAATCACCATTTTTCCACCTTCTATTAACTGGTCCTTTAGAGGTTGTGGTATTTGTAAAGGAGCACAGGTTACAATAATTGCATCAAAAGGGACATATTCTTTCCAGCCCTGATATCCATCCCCGATTTTGACTTTAATATTTGTATATCCCATAATAGATAATAGTTTTTCGGCTCTTTTTCCGAGAATATCAATTATTTCAATAGTATATACACTATCACATATTTCTGCCAATACCGCAGCCTGGTAACCCGAACCAGTACCGATCTCAAGAACTTTTTTAGTACTATCTAAATCAAGAACCTCAGTCATCAGTGCAACTATATATGGTTGAGAAATTGTTTGTCCCATTCCTATAGGTAATGGGAAATCTCCGTATGCTTGATCTTGATATTCCGGTGGAACAAACCGATGTCTTTCAACTTTCCTCATTGCAGACAGTACCTTTTTGTCCGTTATTCCCCTCGCTTCAATTTGAATTTTTACCATGCGTTCGCGTGCTTTTTTAAAGTTTTGAGGAGATTTATTTTCAGCTTTGCATTGAAAGTCAAACAATAACGAAAGAACCATAATGGGAAGGAAGTAAAAAATTCTCTTATTTTTCATAGTTGTTCCTATCATTATCACTTTTTATAACAAAAGAATATATAATGCTTTTTCTTAAAGTTGTAAACAAATTTTTCAATTTTTAATTATCGAATATTGCTATCCACATCGCGTATAATTTAGGACATAAAATTTGAAATTGGATATTATTTATATTTTGTATAGGATATTTTATTTTTATATAAATTTATCTGTTTCTTAACTGATCATTGCTTTTATTAATTTCTATAGATGACAGTTAAATCTCTTGATAAAATGAGTAGTACTCTCTATTTTGGTCAGGATAATATTAGGGAAAAAGTATGATTATATATTTGCATGGTTTTGCTAGTTCAGGGAAGGCTTACAAATCGAAGCTATTAAGAAAATTCTTACCGGATATTGAGGTTATTTCACCTGATCTGCCGCTTGAGCCTATAAAAGCAATTGAAACTGTCCGAGATATTATTGAAAAAAGAAGTGACAAGGATAGAGTATTATTGGTTGGTAGTAGTCTCGGAGGATTTTACGCCTATTATATTCATAAGGAATTTGGTTTTCCTGCCGTTTTGCTAAACCCGACTGTAAATCCATTTCAAGATTTAAAGGGTAGAGCTGGTATTAACTACCGGATTGATGGAAATGAAACGTTTGAATGGAAAGATGAATACTCAATCCAACTAAGAGAACTTTACAGAGATGCTGGAAAAACAGGCAGAAATCATTTGTATGTGTATCTGAATAAAGATGATGAAGTCCTGGATTATAAAAAGTCTGAGGCATTTTTTAGAGCAATAGGATGTAAGATTCAACTGTTTGATAAAGGTGGTCATGTATTCACGAATTTTGATCAAATTATTCCAGATATTAAAAGAATCTATCACAATCTAAAATGAAAAAAGCAATTCGAAAAATTATTCATATTGATATAGATGCGTTTTTTACGTCAGTGGAGCAGAGAGACTTTCCACAGTATAGGAATAAGCCGCTTGCTGTGGGTGGAATAACTAAAAGAGGAGTAGTAGCTGCTGCAAGTTATGAAGCGCGTAAGTTTGGTATTCATTCTGCTATGCCCTCTAAATTGGCGATTCAAAAGTGTCCGCATATAATCTTCGTCAAGCCCCGTTTTGATGTATATAAGATGGTTTCACGACAGATTTTGGAAATTTTTAAAGAGTATACGGATCTTGTAGAACCACTTTCAATTGATGAAGCCTATCTGGATGTTACAAGCAACAAACGGAATATGCCGTCAGCAATGCTCATTGCTAAAGAGATTAAGCAAAGGATTAAAGATGAAACATATCTGACAGCTTCAGCAGGTATTTCTATTAATAAGTTCCTGGCAAAGGTGGCTTCAGGAATGAATAAACCGGATGGTTTAACGGTCATTAAGCCAGAAGAGGTAGATGATTTTATTAAATCGCTTCCTGTTGAGAAATTTTTCGGGGTAGGAAAAGTAACAGCTGCGAAAATGAAGAAAATGGGCATAAAAACAGGTTCGGATTTGTTTAAATTTGAAGAGATTGATCTGGTAAAGATTTTTGGTAAAGCAGGTTTGTATTATTATAATATTGTCAGAGGAAAGGATAATAAGGAAGTCAAACCTGACCGAATTCGGAAATCGATTGGTACAGAAAAGACATTTGAAAATGATTTGTCTGATAAAACAGTAATAATCGAGGAACTGGAAAGAATTTCAAAAGATGTTATAAATAGAATGCATAGGGCAAAAACGATAGGGAAAACCATTACGCTCAAGATCAAGTACCACGATTTTATAATTAAAACGCGGTGTAAAAGCCTTAACCACGATGTTCTCTCTTGTAATGAACTTTTTGGTATTGCGAGGAATTTGTTAAATTCCTACGATTTACCCGATAAGGCGATTCGATTACTGGGTATTTCCGTTTCTAATCTGAATACTACTAAACTGCAAATAGAAGGTGGCTGTCAACTCACATTGGAATTTTAGTTCGGTTCCCACTACGAGTGAGTTCGTACCGGAATTTTAATTCAATACAGATTCGTTTTTTATTGAAAATCGTGGTGTCGGACAGTCCTGTCCGATAATGCTTTTTTAAGATTAAAGAAGAAACCATAAATAATTTACTGGGATAAATGACTGTCTTTTATTAAGCCTCTTGATTCAGTTGCGGACTGGACAGTCCGCCGTCATAGTGGTATCTATGGCATTGAACAGTTCGCTAGTTGGTGGATTCGACATGTTTTCATAGAAAACAGAATAAAACAATCAATATTTTTATCATATATAGTCTTTTTTATTGAACCTTACGGTTTAACTACGAACTCGACAGTTCGTAGCTACATTCAAGTCCTTTACTTTATCTTTTTAATTCAGAGGATTATTTATTATAGACTTAACACAAGGTTTGGACTTAATTTTATTGCAGTAAAATGAGTTTTTATACCAAGTGCGATTAATATTGTAGAACAAAAAAGAAAGATATATTGTAAATAAGCGTAATAATCACGGGATTAAGTTTTTATGAGCCCACGGGGATTCCCCACCAGTACTTCCCCGATTTTTTCGGTGTCGGGAGCGGGCTGGGAATCCCGGACTAACGGATTATGAGGAAAATGAATTTATCTCGAGAACGAAACAAATAATGCTAAAAAATGCTATATTTATTTTCTTTTTGTCATATGCTTTAATTTTTATAGTAATCTGTTTTTGTTGACTTTTGGATGATCTACAGTAACAGATGTATTATCACAAAGTTTTCGGAGATCCTTTGTGTCTATATGAGATATAAAAATAAATTCTGCTGCTGTTGCAATTAGTGTATTAATTGTGTTGATTTCTTTAGGAGTAATAACATGATTTTCTTCTTTTTTCA
>JADHYC010000104.1 GCA_016782645.1 Fidelibacterota bacterium
AAAAAGAGAAACAAAGTCGAACTTATTAACATCCACCAGACCTTTATCCGTAATTTTAAGTTCAGGAATAACCGGTAAAGCCAAAAATGACAACGTCATAAACGGATTTTCTAATACACACCCTAGTTTATGTGCTTCTGATGTTAAATTATCTCCTAAATCCCTCACCTCTTTTAAAGGTTTGTCACTCAGTAGCCCTGCAATCGGAAGTGATAGAGAAGCACTAACTTCCCCATTCTTAATGACCACCTGACCGCCACTCATTTTTTTAATAGTTTCAACCGCTTTAAGAATGTCCGTATCATTTACGCCAACTATAATTATGTTATGAGAATCATGGGCAACAGTCGAAGCGATTGCACCCTCTTTTAGTCCCACTCCTTTAACAAACCCGATTCCAATATTCCCGGTTGCTTTATGTCGTTCAATAACAACAATCTTTAATATATCCTTATCTGAATTACTTACTAATTCGCTATCTTTGATAGTGGCTTTATATATTTTCTTTTTTGTTATTATCTGATTTGGCACTATCTCTATGACATGTATTCTGTCTCCTCTTATCTCAACTCTTAAGTCTTCCTTATTCACCGGTTTAAAATGAACAGATTTGGGGGCTGACACTGTTTTATACTTTATTTCTTCCACTAACTTACACCCTTCTGCAACAAGTTTTCCCGATTTATAGACCTTTTTAATCACAAAACTTTTAAAATCATCAAACACTATCATATCTGCAAAATATCCCGGAGCTATTGCACCTACATCTTTAATTTTAAAATGGGAAGCCGTATTTAATGAAGCCATCTGAATTGCAGTGATGGGATCCACCCCCAACTTTATAGCCTCTTTAACCATTGAATTAATATGCCCATGGTCCATCAGAAAATCAGGATGTCTGTCATCAGTTATAAACCCACAGAACCTCGAATTTTGCTGGTTAACAAGAGGCAGTAGAGCTTCCATATTTCTTGCAGCTGATCCCTCTCTAATCATTATAAACATACCTTTACTCAATTTTTCAATTGCTTCATTTATCTCTGTGCACTCATGATCGGATTTTATACCAGCTGTTATGTACGCAGACAGGTCTTTTCCTCTAACAAGCGGAGCATGTCCATCAACTTGCTTTTCACCGGCGACTGCGATCTTTTTTAACACTTGTGGATCGTGATAAATCACACCTGGGAAATTCATCATTTCTCCAACCCCCAAAACTCTTGGGTGATCTATCCATTTCTTCATCTTCTCCGCTGTTACGGCAGCACCTGAAGTCTCAAGATGTGTTGCAGGAACACAGGAAGGTATCATAAAAAAAACATCAAGAGGAAGACCTGCGGTGCTGTCCATCATAAATTGAAGACCTTCAAGCCCCATGACATTAACAATCTCATGTGGATCAGCAACAACGGTTGTAGTGCCCATTGGCAAAACAGCACGAACAAATTCGGCAGGACAGAGCATTGAACTTTCTATATGCACATGTCCATCAATAAGTCCGGGTGCCAGGTAACTTCCGTTCAGGTCTTCAATTTCTAAAGCATCATACTCTCCAAAACCGACAATTTTGCCTCTATAAACAGCAACATTTGTATCAATAACTTCACATGAAAAAAGGTTAACTAACTTTACGTTCCGGAGAAGAAGATCAACGGGAATTTCGCCATGCGAAGCTTTTATAAAACCTTCAATAGACATTTAAAAATCTCCTTCTTTATAATATTAAAAAAAAATTAATCCTGAGAGTTGAAAATAACAACAGGCAAAAAGATATAACCTTTTCAAAAAGATATGAAATAATTTAATAATTACGAAATGGATTATCGGCAGTTATTTGAAAACCATAGAGAAATATCGGAATTTCCCTGTTTCATAGGATCTAAATTCTTAATGAAATCAGCAAGAGTATCTACATCGAACTCCAACTGATAATATTTCAAACACCATGCAAGCATCAATAGTACAAGAGTTCTATTCTTACTGTTGAAAGGTTCTCCATCAATAAGATAATATACAAACCATCCTAACTGAGTATAGAGATCCTTTCTATTTGATAATCTCTCTCCAAGAAAACATGTTAATGAATCACCGCCGGGAAGAGCTACTACAGACTTTAAAGCATCTATATTCCTGACTCCTGATTCACCACCTATCTTCTGGGCAACTAACCAATTAACATAACATAGAAGTTTTAGCTGTTTAGTCTGATCTTTAGTCATCGATGTCTCCCAGCACATCTTCATGCTCAGTTAGTGTGTCCTCAATTTGTTTCAAATGATCAGGGTCATAATCATCGGGGATACTAACTTTAATGGTTTTAAGTGTAACCTCTCTTCTTCCTTTATCAACTGTTAAATCAATCTCCGAGCCAAAGTCCCAGCTCATTGCACGGGTTACTTCTCTTGGAAGAAGTACACCTCTACTTGAGCCCACCCGAATGATTTTTCTTTTCATATTTTACCTCAATAATTTAGTTTAATTATCATTCTTCACGACTTTCTATATTTGCAAGGACTTCATTATAATCGCTAAGGAACCGGTTGAAATCCTCGAAATAGGTCTTTTCTTTCATCTCTTTCTTTTTAGGCTGTCGCAGCACAACTTTTTCATCTTCTTCATCAAGAATTAAATCGATTTCATCACCAAAATCCCATTCCATATCTTTGATAACATCTTTAGGTAATAAAATACAAAGGCTTGCTCCAACTCTAACAATTTTCCTTTTCATTTGGTTGCCCCTTATAAGGTTAACAAATACATATCAAAATAAAGTAAATAATTATAAAAATCAAGTATTGTTTAAAATAATAAGCATTACAATATATGAAAATATCGTATATATTTTATTATCACTCATACATGTTTTGAGTTCAGAATTCTAAGGATGATTTAAAAAGTTATAACCTGTTCATTGCTTTTCGTCGTCCGACTCATATCTTTCAGACCATAATTTCCTTAATCTCCCTTTAATATGCGTTTCCCGACCTTGAGACGAAGGTTTATAGAACACCTTAGGTTTTACACCCTTTGGAAAATAATTATCTTTTATAAAGTGACCCGGATGATTGTGAGCATATTTATAATCCTTTCCATAATTGAGGTCTCGCATAAGACCAGTAGGCGCATTTCTAAGATGAAGCGGAACATCAGGCATTTCCCTATTCTTAATTTCTTTCTTAGCGTTAGTCAACGCCATGTAGGAAGCATTACTTTTTGGAGCAGATGCTAAATATGTCGTTGCTTGAGATAGAACAATTGCCGCTTCGGGCATACCAATTGAATTAACCGCCTGGAACGCTGAATTAGCAAGCGTAAGCGCCGATGGGTCTGCATTCCCGATATCCTCACTGGCTAAGATAATCAAGCGTCGAGCAATAAATAGTGGATCTTCTCCACCCTCAAGCATTACAGTTAGCCAGTAAACAGCTGCATCAGGATCACTGCCCCGCACACTCTTGATAAAAGCTGAGATTACGTCATAATGGTAATCACCTTTTTTATCATAAAGCAAATGACGCTGCTGGAGAGCTTCTTTGATCAGTGGCAGTGTGATACGGACAGGTTTATTTTCATCTGGTGAGGATATCTGGTACGATATTTCTATCGCATTAAGTAATTTGCGGGCATCGCCATTAACATTCCGTAAGAGGAATAACCGGGCAATATCATCAATACCTATTGAATATTTCCGCAGGATAATATCTTTTCTTAGAGCGCGGTCTAAAATAATGTTCAACTCTTTCTCGCTTAATGTCATTAGCTTAAGCACCTTGCATCTTGAAAGGAGTGGCGATATCACTTCAAAGGAAGGATTCTCCGTTGTCGCTCCAATCAGAGTTAAGGAGCCATCCTCGACAGCATGAAGAAGTGCATCCTGCTGAGCCTTATTAAACCTGTGAATTTCATCTATAAAAAGTATTGTTGCAACTCCGGAGTTACGGTTAATATGCGACTGGTTAATTATTGTACGCACTTCTCTAACGCCAGATGAAACGGCACTAAGCTGGTAAAATTTGGCGTTGATTTGTCCGGATATCAGTTTTGCGAGTGTCGTTTTCCCGGAGCCTGGCGGACCCCACAAAATCATTGAAAAGATTTTCTTGTTTTCAAGTACTTTATGGAGAATTTTACTTTTTCCTGTAAGGTTTTTTTGACCGACAAAATCCGCAATTTTCGTTGGTCGCATCCTCTCAGCTAGTGGCGGAAGAAGAATCTGTTTATTCTGTTCTTTATTAAATAAATCCATAGTCAGTTGTATTTCTCCAGGTCTTCTCGTTCCGTGGCTCCCCGCCTGACAGCCTGTCGGCAGTTAGGTCGGGCAGGTGCTACGGAACGGATTGTTGGTTGCAGAGTACAGCCCTGCAACCAGATAAAAACCTCTAAATTCAGGAAGAGGAGGTTTCTAAGGGTTTTAAAACTACAATAGTCGCACCCCAGCCTCCTGCATTTCCTTCTGCTAATTTAAAAGAAATCACTTCCGGCAAGCGATTAATGACAGAATGAACTACCCTACGCAAGGTTCCTGTACCTTTACCATGAATAATACGAGCTTCAGTGATTCCTCTTTGTCTGCAAGCTTCTAAGTAATCAGGCACAAGTCTTTTAACCTCACGAGGTTGAAAAGTATGCAAATCCAATACACCATCTATCGGTAAATCAATGGTTTCAGATTCTTCTATTTGCCTTTTCATAGTTCTATTTCTTTAATATCATATTGAAAATATTTTTACAAAGGCATCCCTTACTTCAGACACAAATGCTTTTACAATTTTACGGCTTTTTCGCCCGGTTTTATCTTCCATTCCAGTATGAGCATCTACTCCGGCAGGTCTGACTTCTTGAATTGCTTTTCCCACATTATAAGGATTGAGACCTCCTGCCAGGATTACAGGTAGGGGTGATAGTTCAACAATTTTACGGCTTATACTCCAATCATGTGTTTTACCTGTTGCTCCATAAGCTCCGGTTGTCGGATCGTATGTGTCGGTAATAAATGCATTAACATACGGACTAAAATCATGTACAGTATTTATCAATTCAGAAATATTATTATCACGTACAATGAAACTTTTTATCAAATGGAGACCTGGAGCAATCAATTTGAGTTGAGATAGCTCGCTGACAGAAATTTCACCATGAAGCTGAACAATAGAGATATTAAGATATTTACAAAGAGCAATAATTCTCTCTGCATTACTAAGATACGTTATCAAAACGCTCTTTATCGGTAGTCTTATAGATTCGATAATTTCGGCAGCCTCCATTTCTGAAAGGTCTTCTTTGTTAACAGGAAGACGCAGAGGAAAACCAAGATAATCAACTCCGCACTCAGCAAGCATCTGAGCCTCATCCTTATCAATTATACCCGCTATTTGAACTATACTCTTTAATACAAAATCTTTAGCCACAGATATCTATTCTCTTTTTAATAAACCGCTATATACCTGTCAGGTTTAAAAAATTCCTCTACTTCGGATATGATTATTTGAATAAACCTGACAGGTATTCTTCAAATAATTACAAATAACTTTTTAGTTGTTTGACAAATGAAATCAAATTACCAAGGGAATAATTTTCTTCATCAAGTTTGTGTTGTTACAATAGATCGCTTAATATTTCCTTTTTACTTCTTTGGACGACATGAATTCCAATACATATAGATACAAAGTAAAATAAACATAACAAATCCGAGAATTTCAGAAGGAGATGATTCAACCCAGTGTTCTGTTCCAATTGCTTTCATTA
>JADHYC010000105.1 GCA_016782645.1 Fidelibacterota bacterium
AGGATGCGCTATGAATATTATGAGCACTACAAGTGATAGTCATTATTCTCTTGTATGTAAAGATGGACCTGTTTTTAAAGGTGAAGAGATAATTTTAACCGCTAATGAACGCTAATAAGAATGCAAAATTCAAGATTTAAAAAGGGATTAAAAACTATTTTAAAAATGCCAGCTACAACTGCCAATTTACCCTTTATAGCTAATCTATTTTTCAGGTATAAATGATAGACCTTAATACAAAATTGGGAAATAGATTATCGTTATCAAATCCGATTCTTACGGCTTCTGGTACTTTTGGTTATGGGGATGAGATTTCTGATATTGTTGATGTTGAACTTTATGGAGGAATTGTTACAAAATCTTTGACTTTGAAACCTCGTGAAGGTAATCCTCCACCTAGGATTGTTGAGACTCCTTCCGGAATGATTAATTCTATCGGACTGGCTAATATTGGAGTTGACCTGTTTTTAGAAGAAAAGGCTGACTTTCTAAAAATCTATCGGGGACAAGTTATTATAAATATTGCTGGAAGAACTGATTCTGAATATTGTGAAATCCTGAAGCGGTTGACTGAAGAAAATTGGATTGATGGTTTCGAAATAAATGTATCCTGTCCAAATGTTAGTGAAGGTGGAATTGAATTCGGTACGGATCCAAAGATTTTAAGCAATTTAGCTCGAAAATTAAGAGACCTTACTGATAAATTCCTTATGATAAAACTTTCGCCAAATGTGACGGATATTAGAATTCTTGCCGAGACCTCGCAAAAATGTGGAGCTGATGCAGTTTCGATGATAAATACTGTTTACGGTTCTGCAATTGATATTAATACTAAGAAACCTCTTATTAATTCTGTGATAGGAGGACTTTCAGGTCCTGCTATTAAGCCTATTGCAATTGCAAATATCATTAAGTCATATCGGGTAATTGATATCCCTATAATTGGTATAGGAGGTATAAGTAGAGGAGAAGATGTTATAGAATTTATGCTTGCAGGTGCGTCGGCTGTTCAGCTTGGAACTGTCCATTTCTATAATCCTTTGGCTATAAATGAAATATTGCAATTCTTGGAAAAATATTGTTCTCAGAATAATATTTTATCAATTGGAGATATTATTGGGAAAGTAGAAATATGAAATTAAAAGCAATTACTATTGTTATCATTAGTTGTATTCTTATCAGTTGTTCTTCAGCGCCTCGGTATCATTATTCTACACATAAAGATGTTTCAGACAGAAGTAGTTCAAATACGACTCTTTTAACCAAAGGTGTAAAACATACAGCTATTTTTACGGCATCTTTTTATGGTGATAATGATGGTTTTGATGGGCAAAAAACTGCAAATGGGGAGATTTTTAATAAAGATGATTTAACAGCTGCCCATAAATCATTACCATTTGGAACAATACTAAAAATAACATATACGGTAACTAATAAAGACGTCATCGTTAGAATTAATGATAGAGGACCTTATGTGAAGGGGCGCGATATTGACCTTTCTTATGCTGCTGCAAAAAAGATCGGTCTGGTAAGAAATGGCGTAGGAAAAGTAAAAGTAACTGTAATAAAGTGGGGAGATGGAGAGAGAATAAAGAGATCTGAGGCTGGGAATAGGAAATGAGTAATTTTGCTACCAGAATGATAATAAATGCAATTGGAATTCCGGCAATTCTATTTTTAATACATTTAGGCGGTTTACCATTTGTTATTTTAATCGCTATTATCGTAGTAATTGGACAAATTGAGTTTTATTCGCTTGCAAAGCGAAAAGGAAGTGATCCTATCTTTATAACAGCAACCATTATTGGTGTTATCTGGATAATAGCCTCTTTTTATATGTCTGAAAATTTGTTCTGCTTGCTAATTCTAATAGCAATTATGTTTCTAATTATCGGTTTATTCAGGCATGTGTCTGGATCTATAACTGATATATCCTCGACAATTTTAGGATTTATTTATATTCCTGTTTTTTTGTCTACTATAGTTCTATTAAGAGAGTTACATAATTTTCAAGGTCGAAAACTTGTAACACTTTTATTTGTTTCAATTTGGATTTGTGATTCTTTAGGATTTGTCTTTGGAAAATGGCTTGGGAAAAGAAAAATTGCTCCTCAAGTTAGTCCTAATAAATCAATCGTAGGGTGTATTGCTGGATTTTTTGGCTCATTAGCTACTGTTATAATCTTTTATTATATGGGATGGACACCAGAGCTGCTTTCCTTTGTCCAGTTAATAGTTTTGGGTTTGATAATCGGAACATTTGGTCAAATCGGTGATTTTGTTGAATCTCTTTTCAAAAGAGATGCTGGAGTAAAAGATACAAGTTCTATTCTTCTTGGGCACGGTGGCGTTTTGGATCGTTTTGATGCATTTTTTATTGCTTCACCATTGGTTTATTTGTATGTACTCCTGATTTTATAATTGCTAGAGATAAGTATGAAACCAGGGAAAACATGATACAAAGGAGATAAAGTATATTAGATAATTCTGTAATTTCGTTTTTTTAGTTATGCAAGTTGAGTTAGAGAATTATGAATAAAATAAATAATGGCGAAATAATTGAATTCTTAAAAGGCTTAAGTGATGATATTGACGATAGTGGAGCCCCTGTGGCAATTATTTTAGCTGCTGGACATGGAAAAAGGATCAAATCTGAACGATCTAAAATGCTTCATGAAATATGGGGGAAGGCAACTGTAGTACGTGTTGCGAATGTTGTATCAGAAACTTTACAGTCTAAAAATCAGATAATTGTAGTAGGAATAAAAGCTCAACAGGTTGCTGAGACAATAGGAAAAGCTAAAAACCGTATATTTGTTTTGCAAAAAGAACAAAAAGGAACCGGAGATGCTGCAAGGGAAGCTCTTACTATATTAAATAAGTATAGAAATATTAGCGATATTTATATTTTTCCTGGAGATATAGGTTTAATAACCCCAGAAGTTGTGAGTAAATTTAAATCCAGGTTTGAGGAATCGAACTGTAAAATGGAGATACTAACAGGTGTGTATAAGGGAGACCCTTATGAAAATGCCTATGGAAGGATCGTACGTGTACCTGAATTTGATATATCCGGAATACCCTCTGGAGAAGATCAAAGAAATGTAATTGAGATTAAAGAGTATAAAGATATTTTTGCTATGCAAGATAGGTCTTCTTACAATGCGTTATATAAAGATAAAAAGTATAGATTTTCAAAAGAGGATCTTTTAAATATCAATGAATATAACACTGGAGTTTATGCAGTAGATTATAAACATATAATGTCTCAAATATCGAAACTAAATCCAGATAATATTCCAGGGGAGCTTTATTTAACGGATGTGATTCCATTATTTAATCGAAACAACATTAGTGTTGGCGCATATCCAGCTGATGATAATAATACTGTAATTGGATTTAATGTTAAGAGTGTTCTTCAAAAGATGGAGAGTATTTATCGCCGAAAAGTTTGGGTTTGTTTGAGAGATATTATTTTCATAGAGAATCCGGATGATTTCTATATAGCTGATGAAGTTGTAGAGCAAATATTGAAACTTGATTCGAAATTTCCGTTTCTTGATATAAGTATCGGAAAAGGAGTTTATATCGGAAAAGGAGTGAAACTTAACCGAGGGGCTATTATTAAGTCAGGCAGTGTTTTAAATGGAAATATAATTCTTGGTGAAGGAAGTATTATTCAAGAAAATGTTTCCATTAGAACTTGTCCAAATGAAAATATTTTAATTGGTAAAAATTGTATTATAATGCGTGGTGATATTATAAAAGGAAATGTTACTATCGGTGATGGGACGCGAATTGAAAACAGTGTAAATATGACCGGGAGCGATAAGTATCCTTTAAAAATTGGTAATAATGTTACCATAAAAGGGACATCATATATTTTTGGTTCTGAAATTGAGGATGATATTTTAATTGAACATTCAGTACTTAAATGTAAGAGAGTAAAGAGGACCATTAAAAGAGATGGTAATATCCAGCCGGTAAAATGGGTAGTGCCGCCACCTCAGGGATTAAATATAGTTACAGATTTGTAGGTTTTAACCTAGATAGCGGTGTTAATGAGAATCCTGTCTAATTAAAGATATCATTAACACCTTGATTTATCGAGGTGGGAGTTTTTACAATTCCCAAATATTAGAATATTTTTCTTAACAAAATATTTATTAAGATAAATTAATTGGGCATAATTAAAGTTTTTCTCATAAATTTGGCTGGCATTTTGTTTGCCACTGTTTATTACGATTTATTAGGAGAACTGAGTAAATGAGACTTCAGACATTTAAAAAAGGGATACATCCGGCTGAATTTAAATCACTTTGTGAAAATAAGAGTTTGGAAAGACTTCCTCTCCCAAAGGAAGTATTTATTCCGTTAAATCAGCATATTGGCGCACCTTGTAAATCTATTGTTGAGAGAAATACAGAGGTTAAAACGGGGCAGATGATAGGCGCAAGCAGCGGTTTTGTTTCAAGTACAATTCACGCTTCGATTTCCGGTAAGGTAAAAGCGATTGATAATTTTCCAAATCCCCTTGGTGTACAAGGTCAAATGATCCATATAATCAGTGATGGCAACGATGATTGGATTGAGAAGGATAGTTCAAACGCCGATTGGGATAAACTCGGTAAAGATGATTTATTGGAAATAATTCTAAATGCCGGTATAGTTGGAATGGGTGGAGCGGCATTTCCAACTCATGTAAAATTGAATCCTCCTAAAAGTAAAAAGATAGATACTCTTATAATTAATGGATGTGAATGTGAACCATATCTTACGGCAGACCATAGGGTGATGTTAGAGCAAGATGATGAATTAATTCTCGGTATTCGTATTCTTATGAAAGTTTTAGGAGTGTCGAGAGCAATTATTGGCATAGAAAATAATAAACCTGATGCTATTGAAATAATGGTCAAGAGTACCGCTGCATTTGAAGGTATATCAGTTATGCCTCTTAAAGTAAAGTATCCCCAGGGTGCCGAGAAGATGTTAATCAAGGCGGTATTAAATAGGAAAGTTCCTGCAGATGGATTACCAATGGATGTTGGTGTTATTGTCAATAATGTTGGTACTGCTATTGCTGTTGCTGAAGCTGTTACCAAAAGAAAGCCACTAATTGAAAGGGTAGTTTCTATAACAGGTGATGGGATCAGAGAACCAAAAAATGTAATTGCACGTATTGGAACCCCATTTCAAGACCTTATAGATTTTTGTAGTGGACTAGTTGATGAAACTGTAAAGGTGATAATGGGTGGTCCTATGATGGGATTAACTCAATATTCACTTCAAGTTCCAGTTGTTAAAGCAACAAGCGGGATTTTATGTCTGACTGACTCTTCTGTAGTAAAGGATAATATTTACCCCTGTATTTTATGTGGAACCTGTGTAAATACTTGTCCGATGGATCTTTTACCAACACACCTTGCGAAATTATCTGAAAAGGAAATGTATGAAACATCTGAAGATTTTGGTATTTTGAGTTGTTGTGAATGTGGTTCATGTGCTTTTGTTTGTCCATCAAATATTCCTTTAGTTCAATGGATTCGTATTGGTAAGATGAGAGTAAATGAATTACAGAGGAAGCAAAAAGAGGAAGAAA
>JADHYC010000005.1 GCA_016782645.1 Fidelibacterota bacterium
GGATTTTTGCTGCATTGCCGGAGGATAATGTAATACCGACAATTTCCAGTCCGTCTTTTTGATGTTTATCGTACATCTTTATGAAATCCGGGATTTCCGCTTTACAGGGGCCGCACCATGATGCCCAGAAATTCAATACCACTACTTTGTTTTTGAATTGCTTAAGTGTTACTTCTTTGCCATCAAGAGTAATCAGTGAAAAATCAGGTGCTATACTTCCGATAGAACCGGGAATTTGCATAATTTGTGGTTCTTTGATTTCGCCTGTATTTTTTCCACTGGTCGTGTTAGGTTTTTGCTCTTTTTGGGCACAGCCAACTCCAAAACTGATAAGTATAAAAGTTGAAAATAATATTACCATTGTTACCACATTTTTCAATTTCATTGTGTTATCTCCTCTTTATTAATAATTCAAGGTAATGCATTTCTGAGCACTAATAAAGTATTTTATTCATTTTCTTTATAAAATCTCCCGGTTTTTCAAAACCGAAAATTCTGAGGTCTGTAATTTCACTCCCTTTTTTGTCTATAAAGACAATGGTTGGAACTCCTTTGATGTTGTACTTTTCTTTTATTGATATTGTTTCAGAAGAAGTACCGGAAGTTAAATCTATTTTAAAAAGAGAAAATTGACCGCTTAGTTTTACAACTTCGGAATTACTAAATGTAAATTTATCCATTTCTTTGCAGGGTATGCACCAGTCGGCAGAGAAATCGAGGATAATTGGCTTTTCTGTTTCTAATGCGGTTATATACGCCTTTTTGTTGTATGGTTTCCAATTCATACTTGACAATGCTTTTTCTTCTGGTTTAAGGAACCATGTCCCTATTATAATAGCCACTATTGCAATGATTTGTTTTATAAATATAAATGCAGGCGCATTTCTATCGGATTTGTTGAAAAGAAGTAAATAAATACCTGAACCTATAATGTATAACGGAAATAGTATATTATAGACTCTTTTGGGAATTAAGGGATTTATAAAATATAATGCCATTCCGACCAGAATAAGACCAAAAATAATTCTAACGCCTACCATCCATTCACCGGAACGGGGTAAACTATTAATTTTGCTGGAGAAAAATGCCAGGAAAATGAACGGCAAACCCAGACCAAGCGAAAGGGTGAAAAACATTGTAAAACCGAGGAATGGATTTCCTATGCTTGCAACGTAAGTTAGAAGTCCAATTACGAAAGGACCAATGCACGGTGCCGCCACAATTCCCATCGTTAAGCCCATAACCAATGAGCCGAAATATCCTGTGTGGCTCACACCGCCCAGGTTTGTTATAAATGAAGGAAGCCTGAACTCATATAAACCAAACATACTCAGAGAAAGTGCAGTCAGGATTGCAGAAATAATCAGAAGTACAATTGGATTTGTCATTAATGTACCGAGTAGTTCACCGGACAGTGCGGCGAGTGTACCTATCGTAGAGTTTATGATAGCAATACCGAGTACATAAAGAATTGCCATAATGATTTTTTTACCCTGTTTCCCGAATACCTGTCCCCCAAAGTAACTCACAGTGATAGGAATAAGTGGATACACACATGGAGTAAGATTTAGACCAAGCCCACCTAAGAAAATAAGGATAAATGTAAGAAATATCCCTTTTCTGGCAAAAGATGCTTTAACATCAAAAGTTGAGGATTGTGAACCATCATCTAATGATTTTTCGTTTATGAAATATTCTGAATTTTGAAATATAATTGGATTTGTCGGGTCTAAAATAGGGATAGAAACGGAGAATGGCGCTTCCTGAGGTGCAATGCATACTTGGTCGTTGCAACCTTGATAGAGCAGGTGTCCTTTTAGGGTTACTTTTTCCTGAGTACTTTCAAAGATTTTTCCGGAAACCCTAATGATAATGTTGCCTTCATACACCGCAAGCGGTTCATCGGAAAATGAGAGGTTTTTAATTTCGTGTGGTGGGAAATGGATATTAGTAATGGTTATATATTCCGATTCTTCAAAACGAAGTTCAGTAGGAATAACAAATTCATCCAGTGGCTTTGAAGAATTGATATGCCAGGGTTCCTTTAATTTTACAACGATAGCAGCATGGAAGTCTTCGCCTTTATGCACTCCATTTGTGGATAAGTAGGTTTCTATTTTCAAAATGGAATTGACGCTTTTACCGAAAGATGGAAAAGCAAATAAAATAAAAAAAATTAAAATAGCAGGTAATCTTACTTTAACTCTGGTTTTTATCATTTATTTATTTAAAAGCGAAATATCTTCCTTATAAGATTCTTTTTCTTTCTTATCGCATTATGTATTTCAGGCAATTTTTTTTGAGCCTCTACAATTCCTGCATTTACAAATTCTTTATATCTAAGAAACTCGCTCCAGTGCGCATCTTTAACATCTGGATGCAAAGAAACATCTGCATTTGAGAGTTGGAGTTTGGACAGGTAAATCCCTTTTATGGCATCCGTTCGAGAAATGATATCTATGATATTTGGATTCTCCAGCGCTTTAATTTGATTAACGCCAACGCAAATTCCAATGACAAGGTCGGCTCCCATTTCTCTTGCTTCATACACTGGCACAGGTGCGCTCACACCTCCATCGGTAAATAAATTTCCGTTAACCGGTTCTGGAGAAATATAACCCGGGATAGATGAACTAAGTGTTACTGCTTTTTTTATATTCCCTTTTCTAAAAAGGACCGTTTCACCTGAATTGAGATCTGTTGTTACTGCCCCAAAGGGTATTTTTGTGTCATGAAAATCTCCATCATCAATAAGAAAAGATATTGCATCAGATAGTCTTTCGGTTTTTATAATTCCCGTTCTTGTCGGTGCAAAGTTTACAACAATTCTTTTTGCGACAATCTGAACTAAGTGGCTCAAAAAAGAAGGATTCTGCTCATCTTGTGGAATGACATATTTTAGTCCAAGTAAGTCGTAATCCTGACTGGCTAAGAAATTTTCAAATCGTTTAATGATGGATTCTGAATCTGGATTCTGGGCATACATAGCGCCCACTACCGCCCCCATTGATGTTCCAGTTATGGAATCAATAGGAATGCCATCTTCTTCAAGTACTTTCAGAACGCCTAAATGCGCTAATCCTCTTGCGCCGCCGCCACCTAATGCTAACCCTATCTTCGTCTTCATTTTCTTCCATTTAGATTTAGCTTTTTCCGATCCGTTACATATACCCTTTTCATGATAACATCTTTATATGGACGGTCTTTTTTATTACGGCGAACTTTTGCGATTTTATCAACAGTTTTCATACCCTGAATAACCTCACCAAATACTGTATATCCAGCCTTATCTAAAAACGGTAAATCTATCAAGCAGATATAAAATTGACTGCCATTGGATCTCTTTTGCGGGTTGATATTATCGGACATTCTTGCTGATGCCACTGCTCCCCTTAGGTGTTTTTTACCGAGTTCTGCGGGAATTGTATAGCCAGGTCCACCTGTGCCATCATTATACTGGTTGTCATCTCTACTTAAAATATCTCCACCTTGAATAACAAAATTGGGAATTATGCGGTGAAAAGTTGTCTCATTAAAGTAGCCCGCATTTGCCAGTTTTTTAAAATTCATTGCATGAAGTGGCGCAGCATAGGAGAAAAATTCTATAATTATATTACCGTATTCTGTTTCAATAACAGCAACTTCATCTGGAGAAACCATCTCATCTGGTAATGACTGAATGTAAGATTGCAATTTTTTAATGTCAGTCCCAGATAAAGATTGAGACAGTGCTGTAGCGCAGAATAAAAAGAGAGTAATAAGAGAAATGTAAAATTTCATTTTAATCCCTATATGCTATATGTTAATTACTGTTCCGGGAGAATTTTGTGAAGCTATTTCTATTTTATATGAGATTGAATTTTCTGTCTTTGTTTTTTCGAAAAGTTCCCTAACAATTTGAGCATCATTATTAGTTTCGCTTAAATGTCCAAGAATAAGATGTTTTAACCTTCCATTATGCGAAATACGATTGAATAAATTTAAAGACTGCTTATTAGATAAATGTCCAACACGGCTCTTAATTCTCTGTATTACCTGAAGAGGATAGGGACCATTTAATAACATAAACTTATCGTGATTTGATTCAAGGAAAAGAAGATCGAGCTCCGAGATGTAGTGTAATACCGATTGTATTACAGTACCTAAATCCGTAATAATGCCCAATTTCTTATCTCCTGACGAAGCAACAATACCAATTGGATCTGCGGCGTCGTGCGGCAAATGAAAAGTTTTTATTTTGATGTATTCTAAAGAAAGAGTATCTCCTGATGTGAAAAATTCAACTTTTACTTTTGTTAATTTTTTTGGATCAATTGCATGAAAAGTCTTTTTAGTCATGAAAATAGGAGTTTTATAACGCCTTGCGAAAATTCCTGCGCCTTTTATGTGATCTGAGTGCTCGTGTGTTAGTATTATTGCAGAAACATCCGTAGGAGAGAGATTAACCTCCTCCATTCGCAAGATAAGGTTTTTTAAACTAAAGCCCTGATCAATAAGGAGTGCTTTGCCGCTATTCTGAATATAAGTGCAATTTCCTTTGCTTCCGCTGCCAAGATTACAAAATATCATTTCTTTCCGGTTCTACCTCTGGTAGTCAAAGGAATATTGGAAGCACAGAGCGGGCATTCTTCGGGTTTATATGTCGGAATGTCCATTGTAATCAGCGGGAAATATGAATCTCCGAAATTAACTTTCTCCCCACTGCGATCGATAAAAACACCAATGCCCATTAGGATACCTCCTTTCTTTGTCACAAGGTCCATTAATTCATAAATAGAACCACCGGTGGTGACAACATCATCAACAATCAGTACTCGTTCGCCGGGTTTAATATCAAATCCTCTTCGTAAGACTAGATTCTTGTTTTCACGTTCAGCGAAAATACTCCGTGTACTTAATAATCTACCGATACTGTGGCTTATTATAATACCACCAGTGGCAGCACCGACAATTACATGAGGTTTTGTTTTTCTAAAATGTTCTGCAATATCTTTACACAACTTGTCAGTAAGTAAGGGGTATTGGAGTACTTTAAATTTTTCAACATAAGTATCACTATGGAGACCGGAAGTGAGAAGAAAATGCCCTTTTAAGGTGGCCCCACATTCTTTTAAAATATCTAAGTAGGATTCTGTTTTCATCACAACACCTTATATTTTAAACAGATTACTATAACATTTAGTAGCATATCTAACGTTATCCGGGAATTTACCCTCGCCCGGAAAGATCACACTTCTTGATACATTAATCAGACCAAGCCCGCAAGTTCGACAAACTTCCACTGCCGATTCTGTAGAACCCCCTTGTTTGCCGATACCTGGAATTAAAAATGGCAGGTCGGGATATTGTTTTCGAACATCAAGTAGTTGCTCCGGTTTTGTAGCGCCCAATACCAGACCAAGATTCTTCCGCTCATTCAAATTTTTCACAATATCCGCAGTTTTAAGATAAAGTGGTTTACCACAGCCATATTCTTGCAATTCACGTCCGGATGGATTAGATGTAACACAGAGTACAAAGACACCTTTGGATTCATTTTCTATGAATGGTTGAATGCTGTCTGAACCAAGGTAAGGACTTAAGGTAACTGCATCAAATTTGAGGGTTTCAAAGAGCGCTTTGGCGTAGAACCTTGAACTGTTTCCAATATCACCCCGTTTAGCGTCACCAATAAGAAGCACATTATCCGGCATTTCAGAGATGATCTTTTCAAGGATTTGCCAGCCTTTCCATCCCCATAGTTCAAAGAAAGCTAAATTGAATTTATAGGCTGGTGTAATATCTTTTGTAACATTGATAACTTCCTGTGCAAATTGATAAACCCCATCGGGATTTTTTCCAAATTTTATTGGAAGTTTATCCGGATCAGGATCAATTCCTATGCAGAGAAATGTACTCTTTTCATTTATACAATTTTTAAAGTGTTCATAGTACTTCATTCCAGCGGGAAAATACGTTTTTTTAGGATATTAAGCAACTGAGTTGGAGTTGATATTTTAGAATTGTGTACGAGTTGATTAATAGTTCTGCTATGAGCTCACTTCTGCCTGGCAGTAGGCAGGCATAGCAGAGTTGAGACACCGTTGCAAGTGAGCTCGTAACGGAACTTAAATTCTATATGGGCTTATTTTTTTATTGAACCTTTCGGCTCAACTATGAACTCGAAATTCGTAGCCATGTAAAATCTTGTGCCAGGTCCTTTGTTTTACATTTTTAATTTAGTATTATTTATTATGGAATTAATACAAGGTTTGTAGTAAGATGAAATTTATTGCTGATAACATGCTTGGTAAACTAGCAAAATATCTTAGGATGTTAGGGTACGATACGGTTTTTTCACCACCTGGAAATGCAAGAGATTTAATTCATTTATCTAAAGATGAAAACAGAATAATTCTTACCCGAAATTCGATATTTATACGAGACCACAAGCCTGAAAATTACCTCTTCATTGAATCACAACATTTTCCTGACCAGTTGATTCAGGTAGTTAAAAAATATGGTCTTGAAATCAATATCGACAAATTTTTCACGCTCTGTCTGATTTGCAGCAAGCCTTTATTGCAGGTATCTAAAGAAGAGGTTAAAGAAAAAGTGCCTGAAAATATATATCTGAACTTTGAAAAATTCAGGCAGTGTCCGTCCTGCTCAAGAATATACTGGTGTGGTGGACATACTCGAAGGATGGAAAAGAAGTTGATGGTAATAGTATCGAGTTTGTAGTTGAAATTTTTAGTTCACAGTGAAGTTCAGAATAATGTAGCATAGGACAGTCGTGTCCGATGGCGAACCGGGATGTTCGCTCTACATCAATCACTATAATTAGTTGTGACAGTAGATTTAAAAGTTAAAGTTCTGATTTATTAGCGTTCTTAGTCTCTTTGTGGTAAGTTTTTCATTAGTTATATTTACCATGTTTAATTTGGATCATTAGAAGTATGGAAAAAGATTTTGACCTTATAATATTTGACCTGGATGGTACTCTGTACCAGAGAAGTCCGGAAATTGATATGGTATTTCCTAAGGTATCAATTAAACTTGCTGCAAAGAGCACAGGGAAAAGCGAAGAGGAAATGCAAGTTGAATTTATGCAAAAAAAAGATGAATTAGCCCGTCTCATAAACGGAAATCCGACAAGTACGCTAACATTGTTCCATTATTATGATGTAGAATTCAAGGAATTCGAAGATGAAGTAAATAAATTATTGAATATAGAATCCATTCTGAAACCGGATCCTAAAGCGATTAAAGCAATTGAAAAGGTAAATAAACTATATTCATTATTTCTTTTCACTACGAATAACGGGGTATTGAGCAATAGAATTTTAAAAACGCTAAAACTTGACCAAATATTTCCAATTAGCAGACGTTTTTCGCTAGATTCTGTGGAAAATTTGGACATGCCCAAAAAGAAAAAATTGGAGTATATCAAACCTGGACTAAGAGGTTTTGAATTTATTTTAAATCGTTTCGGTGTTATGCCTGAAAAAACTCTGATGGTTGGCGATTCTGAGATTTCGGATATAATTCCAGCAACAAAATTAGGAATAAAAACGTATCATGTGGTAGATCGAGAAAAACTTTACGCCCTTCCTGAATGGCTGGGGATGAAACTTGCAGAGGTTTCAAACCTCAGCAAGGTTAAGTAAAAAAATATTTTCTCGGTAATCAGAAAAATTTCATATATTATCAGGCGAAAATGGATAAAGGCACACGCGATTTATTCGAAGTAAGTTTATCAGAAACCCAGAGCAGAGTACTGGCTTCTACGCCCTCGGGAATTTCTATTGAACTTGTAGAGCGCCTGGGAGAATCTGAATACGGTAAAATTGTTAAAATTTCTGAGACTCTTTCCAATCACTTTGGAGAGAGTTTAAAGTTTAACCGCAGCTCAATAAGAAAATATTTCAGCTATCCAAAAACACAACCTTTTATAATCAGGTTTAAGGATGATATTGAGGGTTTTATTATTGGAGTTCCTTTAGAGCATTTTGCGAAAGAGAGTTGGGTGCATTGCGATGAAAATTTGGGGAAAGGCAATACGATGTATACATACGCCTATGTTGTTAAAACAGATTATCGTCATCTTAGTATCGCGAAAATGCTAAAGCGTGTTTATCAAAATACTTTGCGAAGAAAAGGGTATAAGTATATTACAGGGCATGTTATGGAGGGAGTTACACTACATTTTACAAAGAGAAGTCATGTTGTTCGTAAATTTAATGATTGGAATAATACCGGGTATACATTTGAGTACTATCGCTGCCCCCTGAAGTAAATTTTGACTTACTTGCTACTAATACCTAACACAATAAATGGTTTTTTTAGTTACTATATTTTTAAGTTTAATTTGCCTAATTGCACTATTTAAAATAGACAGACTGGAATTTGAGGTTGGCAAAAAAAATATATTCTCTTAAATTCAATTTCGTGGTTTGAATTTAAGAATTACAAATATGGAACTATCGGAAATATTAACTCCTGAGCTTATTATTTATCCTTTAGAAGCTAATTCTAAAGAGGGAGTGATTTCAGTCTTAGTGGATAGATTGTACAAAGCGGGAAAGATTTCAAATTCTGATGCTGCTAAAAAAGCGGTTATTGAACGTGAGAAACTGATGAGTACGGGCGTGGGGAAAGGAGTAGCGCTTCCTCATGGAAAATATGTAGATATTGATGATGTTCTTATTTCAGTGGGTGTTTCAATCAATGGAGTTGATTTCGATGCCGTAGATGGTCAGCCTGTTCACATCTTTGTATTACTGCTTACTCCCGAGCGGTTCCCAAGTAAGCACTTAAAATTGCTTAGTAAGTTTTCACGTATGTTGAATAAGGCAAATTGCCGTGAGGGGATTTTAAAAGCTGTTTCTGCCGAGGAAATTGCTGAAATAATTTATAAGTACGATACTCAAGTGTAGGAAGTGAAATGCCTTTTTGTCCAAAATGTAAGTACGAGTTTGTTGAAGGTTTAGATAAGTGTCCGGATTGTAAAGCAAAATTAATTGAGCGACTTCCGGAAGAATACGAAGTTAGTATTAAGTGGGTACAACTTTCGATATTGTCTTCACCTATAATGGCTGAGATGGTCAAAGAAGCACTTGAAAACCGTGGCATTCAGTCCTTCATAAAGACCGATGTTTTAAATGCTGTCTTTTTGGCGAAAGGAACCTCTACTCCAGGCTCGTTTGCAAAAATATTTGTTCCTGAGATAGACAAGATATCTGCCGAAGAGATTTTAAAGAGTATAACGGATAGCAAATGAGTGTTATTGTTTGCCCCAAAAGGGTTTTGAAAAAGAATTTAGAGGCTTAACGTGTATAGAAGAATAAAAGGAACCAAAGATATACTTCCAACTGAGTCGTATCAATGGCAGTACCTTGAGAAGTTCATATCAGAATCGTTAGAAAGATATAATTACCAGGAAATCCGCACACCTGTTTTTGAAGTTACGGAATTATTTGCAAGAAGTATAGGAACTGATACAGATGTCGTTTCAAAGGAGATGTATACCTTTTTTGATAAGAGTAAGACGAGCTTAACTTTAAAACCTGAACTTACTGCCCCGGTTGTCAGAGCATATGTTCAGAATCATCTTGAACAAATTTCTCCGGTAACAAAATTGTATTATATTGATTCTTCATTTCGACAGGAACGACCTCAAAAGGGAAGACTTCGTCAATTTCACCAATTTGGATTTGAAATAATTGGTACGGAATATCCTGAAGCTGATGCTGAAATAATCCAGACAGTCTATGAAATTTATTTGCGGTTGGGTATTAAAGAATTAAATGTGAAATTGAATAGTATCGGCAGCCGTGACAGCAGGAAGAATTATCTTGATATTTTAAAATCTTCTTTAAAACCCTATTATAATGACTTTTGTCTGACTTGCCAACAACGTTTCCATAAAAATATTCTCAGGCTCTTTGATTGTAAAGCTGAACCATGTCAGAATATTTTAGATGAATTCGCGCCATCTATTTTGGAGTATCTTACTAAAGGGGATCAGGATCATTTTGAAGAAGTAAAGAACCTGCTTGACTTAACAGAGGTTCCATATAGTGTTGATAAAAAATTGGTTCGTGGTTTAGATTATTATACTAGAACAACTTTTGAGATTACTAACCCGCTTTTAGGGTCTCAGGATGCGATTTGCGGTGGTGGTCGCTATGATTATCTCATAGAGGACCTTGGAGGTAAGCACACGCCAGCAGTCGGGGTAGCATCGGGGATGGAACGTCTCCTTATGATTCTGAGAGAAACAGATGCAATTCCTGAAAAGAAAACCAATTTGCTTTATTTTGCAGCTCTGGGTGATGAGGCAAGGAAAGCTGGATTTAAGGTTATTGCCAAACTCCGTAGATTAGGTATAACGACAGAAATGGACTTTTTACGACGATCTCTAAAGGCTCAAATGAGGGAAGCCGGTAAAAAAGCTGCCAATTGGGTATTGATATTAGGGGAAAACGAGATCAAGCTAAGCGTTGTTACTTTGAAGGATATGTCTGATGGAAGTCAGCGCCAAATATCTTTAGAAAATGCTGCTGAAGAAGTAGCCAACTACATTGAGTAATAATACCTTATCATTATTACGTTGTATACAACGAACAATATTACCCACTGTTTATTTGTGTTAGAAAACGCAGGCTGTAAGAATTTTATCAAATATGTTTTTACCACATACGGAGTTTCTGAAGAAGTTGATCGAGAACAGGAATAGCAAATCTAATAATAACATCAAATGTTGCAATATTAACGAGTTGTATGTTCTACCCTTTTCCTAAAGAAGAAAGATATTACCACTACAGCCGCTATCTTCGTGAGCGATTTAATTCGCGAGTGTATAAGATCTCTTTAGATGCGGGTTTTACTTGCCCGACTCGTGACGGTACTATTGGTTATGGCGGATGCCTGTACTGTAACAATGACAGCTTTACACCGCAACGTAGGGCACCTATTTCACCTATTTCTAAGCAAATAGTTGAAGGTATTGAGACACTTAAAAAATATCGGAAAGCAAAAAAGTTTCTGGCTTATTTCCAAGCTTTTACAAATACCTACGCTCCCGTATACGAATTAGAAAAATTATACAAGCAGGCTCTGTCTTTTCCGGATATAGTGGGTTTGTGTATCGGAACCCGCCCTGACTGTGTTAATGATGAAATATTTGAATTACTGCAGGATTTAAATAAAAAATCTTATGTATCAATAGAATTCGGGATAGAATCAGTTTACGATAAAACGCTGAAGTGGATTAAGAGAGGACACGATTTTTCTAAAACAAAGTGGGCAGTTAAAAAAGCCAAGGAGTATAGATTACATACTTCCGTCCACCTGATTTTTGGATTTCCAACGGAATCAGCAGAGGAAATACTTGACTCTGCAGAAATCATTAATAACCTTGGAATAAATGCGATAAAAATCCATCATCTTCACATCGTAAAGAACACTCAATTGGCAAAACTATATAAAGAAAAACCGTTTTATGTTTTTGGTGAATCAGAATGGATTGCACTCGTTTGTGACTTTCTGGAGCGATTATATCCCAATATTAGTATTCAACGTCTTTGTGGCGAAGCAAAGCAGGGAACTCTAATAGCACCTTTGTGGAAGTTGAATAAAAGTGAGGTTATTCAGAGAATACGAAGGGAATTCGAGAAGCGCGGGAGTTATCAGGGCTATAAAGGGACTGAAATTTATAAGGGGAATAATGCGCTGTGATGAAAGCCGGGAAATACACAGTTTACGTTTTAGAGACAGGAAGATTTGCACTTGATGATGGCGCTGTGTTTGGAATAATTCCGAAAGCTCTCTGGAGCCAACGTGTAACTACTGATGAGAAAAACCGGACATCTATGACCTTGCGCTCAATACTTATCGTTGGTTCCGGATATCAAATTTTAGTCGATACCGGTCACGGAGAGGGCTACTCTGATAAAATTCGTAAAATTTATCGCATGGACAACGGATCGGTGAATTTAAAAAATTCACTGGCAGCTTTGGAATTTACCTTTGATGATATAACTGATTTGATATTCACTAATTTGCATTTCGACCATACCAACGGAGCCATAAATCAGAGCAAAAAGTTACCATTATTTTTCTAATGCTACTTATTATGTCCAGAGACGCAATTTCGAATGAGCGATGTCACCGTCGGAATTAGACCGCACCGGTTATAATCGGAATAATTTTCTGCCGTTAAAAGAAACGGGTTTATTGCAACTATTTGATGGTGAGACAACGCTTTTTCTGGGGAATGAAATTCTAACCTCGGATGGTCATACTCCCGGGCAGCAGCATATTTTGATTCGGGATAATGAGCGACCGCTATTTTTCTGTGCCGATCTTTTCCCGACTTTCAGTCATATAGGGATTACCTGGATCAGTACTTTTAATTTGTATCCGCTGAAACTTATTGAAGAGAAGAAAAAAATCCTGCAGAGAGCTGCCTCCGGGAACTAGCTGATTATTTTTCACCATGACCCTTGCATTATATTTGGAAGTGTTGGAAAAAAGGATAAAAATGTTAAAATTAACTATATAGTGAATAAAGAATTTGTAAAATAAAAAAATTGGGAATAACGGCGAAAAGTAGGTAAAGTAATTATCATTAGGGTGAATAATATGAACAGTCAAAAGATACGATTGTTATTAATTGAAAAGGATACTAAAAGCCAGCAAGCTTTTAAAGAATTCTTTAAGAATAATGAACTTTTATATGATTACACAATTGCTAATGGTTTTGACGAAGCGGAAAGTAGTTACGATCTCCATAGATTTGATGTCATTATTTCCGATTTTAGTTCCGGGGACAAGAGCGCTTCTAATATTCTGCAATTAGCAAAAGATATTCCAGTAATCGTTACTGTTACTCCCGCTGACGAAAAAATCCTCTTTGAAGCTCTCAATACGGGTGTCTGTGATTATCTGATAAAAGATACCGATTATTACTGCTTAAAATTCCTACCCTGGGTTATCCAAAAAGTTCTCAGACATAAAAAATTAGAAGAGTCTCATCGTCGGACCGAGTTAGAATTGCGAGAGCAGGAAAAGAAATATCGCACCATATTTGAGCAATCCAGAGATGCAATCTATTTGACTACTATTAATGGAGAATTTATTGAGTTCAACAATTCAATGTTAAAGCTGCTTGGCTACACTCGCAAAGAGCTAAGCAATTTAAATGCAAAAGAACTTTATTATAAGGAAGAATACAGGGACAAATTTCGGCATGATATCGAAAAAAAGGACTCCGTAGTCGATTATGAATTACAATTGCGTAAAAAGGATGGTACAGTAATACATTGCCTGCTTACTACTTCTATAATGTATTCCAAAGAGGGCAAAATGATCGGATATCAGGGCAGCATCAGAGATATTTCCGAGATGAAAAAGGCTGAACTAAAGATGAACGAACTCTGTGAGCAATTAAAATCTGCTAATATAGCACTATCCCTCGGTTATGCTGCGGAAAAGGATAGAAAAGACGCACTAAAAACAGTATTATACCAGGAGGAAATAGGATTGCTAATTGATGCAGATGGGAATATTCTGGGAATAACCGAAAAAGTGCGTAAAATCTCCAATTTATCCAGAATAGAATTGCTGCGCTCCAGTTTTTATGATTTAATGGAGCAGGAATCGAGAGCAGGCATAAAAACAGAAATACAGCGAGCGTTAATAGGCAGCTCTTTTCAAACCACAGTTGTTATTAATACTCCCGATTCAGGCAAGAAGTCCTTTGAAATAAATTTAATGCGTATCAATATGGAGAAAGAAAAACGCATCTTGACATTGTTACGGGAAAAGAAAAAGATTAGTTGATCTCTTTTGTGAGAATGCTTCAAATACATGGCAGGTGGATAAACTATTTGAGTTCTTTAAATCGTGATGGGAATTGTGTAAATTTTGTTGAAAAAGTCTTGATTGAAGATTGAGAATGATTGAAATTAGTTATGTAGAAATAATGCTATTGAGTAAGTAACTCTAAGGTATATCTCCTAGAAAAAATATTTTCTCATAATCATTTAAATATTTTACATCCCCTTACCCCAAATATCGCTGTTCCTATTCTCACCATATTAGCGCCTTCTTCTATAGCAACTTTATATGAATTTGTCATTCCCATTGAAAGTGTTTTCATCTCGATTCTTGGCAAATTAAGTCCTCTGATCTTTTCGAAAAATCCTCTCACCTCTCGGAAATAGGGTCTACTTTGTTCAGGGTTTCCTGCAATTGGTCCGAGCGTCATTAGCCCTTCCAATCTTAGATGTTCAAGTTCTGAAATGCTTTTAGCCAGTTTCTCTATGATTTTGTAATCTGGCTTAATGCCTGATTTTGAAATTTCGCTACCTATATTTATTTCAATATAAACCGGAATCACTTTTTTATCAGTATGCTCAACTCTTTTATCAATAGCTTGTGCCATTTCTAAAGAGTCTATGGTTTGAATAACATCGAAAATTTTTAGTGCTTTATTTATTTTGTTTGTTTGCAGGTGACCTATCATATGCCACCTGACTTTTTCTCTTTCCTTGGACAGAGTATTGTAGATTTTTTCCCCTTCCTGAACATAATTTTCACCAATATCAGTAGCACCTGCTTTTATAACTTCTGTTATTTCGTTCGGGGTTCTCTGTTTTGCTGCTACAACAATTGTTACGTGTTCAGGGATTGTTTCTCTAATTTTTTGATAATTCTCTGTTATTGACATTTTTTGTCCCATTCTACAGTTAATTCATATTTTATAGAATTTTCTTCCCAAGTTCCAATAGTGGTTTGTATTTACCTTACCTTCAGCATAGGATTCATGCCATCTTTCAAGAACAGGCATTTTTTCGTATAAGCTTTTACGTTGTGCTTCAAGAAGTAATCTTGGTTTTTTCATAAAATCAGCAGCACATACGATATTGGTTTTTGTTTTATTTGCTAATTTATCGAGCCAGTTAAGCCCGCTGTAATTTCTCAATAAGTGATGGTCGAGAATTAATGTATCGACTTTTTGTGAGAGTTTTATAGCTCTGTTCCATGCTGTTTCAACCGGTTCTTCACTAAGTCGAGATAGATAAATAGGAGGTCCGCTAGTTAGCACAATATAAGGGTGCCATGATAATATTTGAGAGATGGATTCGTCATTGAGGAGTTGAATATCTGAAGCGTGCACAAATACGTAATCTTCTTCAATCCTGGTCATCATAACTGTATCTAAATTGTTGTTTGCTTCTCCATGAGGTACTGGTATGGAAAAGCTCATGACACCGGATTCTTTTCCTTCTGCTGCAATCAGGTCTTTGTTCAAAGTAAATGAAATGCAAATTGCTCTTCTGTCTTCGGTTTTGGAGAGGCTATAAGACTTAACCCATATTTTGATTTCTGAGTTCAATCCAGGTACTTTTTCAATATTTAATTGATAAGGATTTGCGTCAGTTAGAGGTACATGATCACCATGAAAATGGCTGAACACTATATCCGTAGCCTCAGACCATCTTTTTATGATCTTTTTTTGTATTCTTTCGTCTACTGCAACTTGAAAGGGATGGGGAAGCAACTTATTTCTTTTGTAGCCTAAAGCTATGCCGGGATCGATTAAAATTTTCCGATTTTTCATTTTTACAAAACAGCAAAGACCTCGTACGCCTAAAGACTCAGTACCTAAAATCTCAATTTCCATGACGAAATTTACAGTAAAAATCTGTGAATCATAAAAATATTAATGGTTTAATTGCAAGACTGTTTTTTCTTAGCCAAACACTTTGAGTTACTAAGGAGAGCATATAATGGGTTACATCATCTTGAATAATGAACAAGCCATTCTAAAGGATTTTAATGGATTACATCATAGACAGTAAAAATAGGATAAAACTAAAGATAAATTCGATGCAAAATGTAACCAATAAACAGTACCCATTAGTAAGTCCTTTACATCATAAATGAATTTCGATTAAAAAGCCGCTTATTAGGGCTTGACTTAAGGTATTGACTAATCTGCTAAACTTAAGTCAAGTTCGCTTCAGTGATTTTACTCAAATTTCGATTGATTCATCTTGGTGAAGCCTCCATGTGATACAGAGATTTACATCAGAGAGCGAACTTAACTCAAGTTTTTATCCATTGTAACTGAGATACTACTTTTAGTGTTTTATTCCTTTTCTCTAATAAAGAGGCTAAATTTCGAACGTTTTCTGCCATTGTAGGAATTTTTCTATTAACCAGAATTTTTTGCAATTGAAAAGAGACTATATTGATTGACCAAGAAACGCTGTCAGGATTTAAAAAGTGGTTCGCTGATTATGTGGAAACGTTCCGATCAGATGATCCCGATTACCAGTTGAACATCGATTTGAAAGAGAAACATACTCGGATAGTGTGCGAGGGAATTATTGATGTTGGAAGAAATCTTGCTTTAAGTGATAGCAATCTTCGATTGGCAGAAGTAACCGCACTTTTTCATGATGTAGGCAGATTTAAACAATATGCCCGATACGGTTCGTTTTTAGATATGAAAACTGAAAATCATGCTCTGCTTGGTATCAGGATTCTCCGAACAAATCATGTTTTGGATGATATAGATGAAGAAACGAGGGAATTAATTTTCTATACAATTTCTAATCATAATCGTGCATGTTTACCCGATAATGAATCGGAAAGGTTTTTATTTTTCACAAAGTTACTTCGTGATGCTGACAAATTGGACATCTGGCGTGTTGTCACGAAGTATTACCAGAGCAATAATAGAAAGCGGAATTGTGCTCTTGAGCTAAATTTACCCGACACACCGGAAATTTCAGAGTGGGTTTATAAGGATCTAATGAAAAGGAATATAGTAAAAGCTGAACACTTGAAAAATTTGAATGATTTTAAATTGCTTCAAATTGGGTGGGTTTATGATGTGAACTTTCCAAGGACTTTACAACTCGTTTGTGAAAGAAAATATATTGAGAAAATCTACAATGCGCTGCCTAAATCAGAGAAGGTGATTGAGATTTATAAGGCTGTTCAGGATTATTTGGAAAAGAAATGTGATTATGCAGAAATGAATTAATGCAAGATAAAACTTTTAATTTTTATTATATTTGCCCTCAAGAGATGATTGTTGAATAATTCACTTAAAAAACGTGCGCAAGAAATTTTTTCTCGGCTAAAGGAAGTATATCTGGAAGCACAGTGCTCACTAAAATTTGTCAATCCGAGAGAGTTGCTTATTTCTACTATTCTTTCTGCCCAGTGTACAGATAAGCGTGTGAATCAGGTAACACCAGCTCTATTCGCAAAATATCCAACAGCAAAAGCGTTTGCAGAGGCATCAATTGAAGAATTAAAGGATGGTATACGTTCTACTGGATTTTATAACCACAAAGCAAAATCCATTAAGGAGGCGATGAAAGCTGTTGTCGAAAAGTTCGGTGGTGAAATTCCGAATAATATTGAAGATTTACTGAAGCTTGAAGGTGTTGGGCGGAAAACAGCAAATGTTGTGCTCGGTGATGCATTCGGAATTCCAGGGATCGTCGTAGATACGCATGTCAAGAGGCTGTCTGTTAGACTCGGATTGACAAAAAATGCAGATCCGGTAAAAATAGAGCATAACCTGATGGAAATTTTACCGAAGAAAAACTGGACTCCTTTGGGACATCTTATGATATACCATGGACGATTAGTTTGTAATGCAAGAAAGCCAAAATGTTCTAAATGTTTCTTAAATGATATATGTCCGTCAGCAGAATTTTAATGTAGTGGTACAATGCGTTACGATTTTACCACATATAAATTTTGAGGTTATCAATGGAAACAGAGGAATTAATTCGAGAGCTTTTAATGAATATTGGTGAAGATCCTGAACGTGCTGGTATTCAGAAAACACCGAGCCGTGTTGCGAGTATGTGGGAATATATTACACAGGGTTATAAAGTCGATGTTGAGGCATTACTGAAGGAATCAGTCTGTGATGACGAATACAATCAGATGATTTTAGTTAAAGATATTGACTATTATAGCATTTGTGAACATCATCTTGTCCCGTTTTTTGGGAAAGCGCATGTAGCCTATATCCCTGATGGAAAAATTATCGGGCTTAGTAAGATACCGCGGATCATTGATGCTTATGCCCGACGCTTACAAATTCAAGAGAGAATGACAAATCAAATAGCCGAATCGCTTGAAAGAGCTTTAAAACCCAAAGGTGTGGGGGTAGTGATAGAAGCTCGTCATCTATGTATGCATATGAGAGGCATTGAAAAACAAAATTCTGTAGTAACGACAAGTACGATGTTTGGTGAATTTCATTCAGAAGATCAGGCGAGGAATGAATTTTTACAACTTATTGGAATTTTAAATATACACCGCTGAGGTCGCAGAGAACGCCGAGTAGTACGCTAAGTTTAAGAAAAAAACAGTATTAAGGACTTTCTTTTCTGAAATTATAGAAATGAATAAAAAACAAAATTGTAAAAATACTCTCTGCGCTCTTTGCGTACTCTGCGGTTAAATGAGTTTATCATGCCATTAATTGGATGTCATGTATCAATTGCAAGTGGAGTTGAAAATGCACCTGTTCATGGTGGGGAATTAGGCTGTGATGCGATACAGATATTTACTGCAAACCAGATGCAGTGGAGAGGGAATCCGATTTCAGATGAGAGCAGAAGCAAATACATAGAAAGGCTAAAAGCCAACGAAATAAAACAGGTTGTCACTCATGATTCATATCTCATCAATTTAGGCGGTCCTGATCCCAGAAAATTGACATTGTCCCGAAAAGCCTTTATTGAAGAGATGGAACGTTCCGAATTACTGCAAATACCCTATATCATTTTTCACCCCGGTTCGCATATGGGAAAAGGAGATGACTATGCACTTAAAACGATTGCCGAAAGTCTGGATTACGCAATAGAGTCCAGGGCGAATTGTAAATCCATTTTGCTTCTGGAAAATACTGCTGGGCAGGGATCGAATGTTGGGTATAAATTTGAGCAGCTAAGAAGCATAATTGATCAATGCAGTTACCCGGACCGACTTGGAGTCTGTTTTGATACCTGCCATGGCTACGCTGCCGGTTATGATTTGGTAACGGAAGATGCTTATAATAAAACCTTCAAGGAATTCAATGATGTAGTTGGTCTTGATCGTCTCTATGTATTTCACTTGAACGATTCTAAAAAACCGCTTGGATTAAAAATTGATAGGCATGCATGCCTTGGAGAGGGTTTTATTGGTTGGGAGTTGTTCTATCGGCTTATAAATGATGATCGTTTCGAGGAACTTTCGATGATCCTGGAAACGCCTGGGGGAGATGAAAATTTTTCAAAAGAGATTGAGGCATTAAAAAAGTCAATAAAAGAGTAAGGTTGATCAATAATGGGAAACAAATTTAATATTGCTGTAATAGGTAGTGGACCTGGCGGGTATGTCGCTGCGATCAGAGCAGCTCAACTTGGATTGAAAGTTGCCTGTATTGAAAAGTCCGAAATTGGTGGAATCTGCTTGAATTGGGGATGTATTCCAACAAAATCACTGATAAAGAGTGCTGAGGTCTGGAGAAATGTACAGTCTCTGGATAGATTCGGTATAAGCTGTGAAAATCCGCAGTTGGATTTTCCTAAAGTTATCCAGAGAAGTCGTAAGATTGCCGAGCGACTTTCTAAAGGAGTTGAATTTTTATTTAAGAAAAACCAAATAACGGTTTTTAATGGTTTTGGTTATTTCAGGGATAAAAATATTATTGATGTATTAAATTCTGATGGTACTGTGTCGTCAGAAATTGTTGCTAATTCGATCATTATAGCAACAGGAGCGAGAACACGCTCTATCCCGGGTATTGAAATTGATGGGCAACGAATAATAAGCAGTCACGAAGCTATGATTTTGCCGGAAGTGCCGAATTCTATTGTTATTATTGGTGCGGGGGCAATAGGCGTTGAGTTTGCTTACATTTTCCAGTCGTTTGGTTCAGAAGTCAATATCATTGAAATGCTACCCCAACTTTTACCTATTGAAGATGAGGATATTTCGAGAGAACTCACGAGATATTTCAAGAAGCAAAGAATTGGAATATTTACTGATACAAAAGTTGAAAACATTGTTATAAAAGAAAGTTCTGTTGAAGTTCTTATAAACAAAAATGGCAGTAAAAGAATAATTTCGGCTGAATGCTCTTTAATAGCAATCGGCGTTCGAGGCAATATTGAAAATATTGGTCTGGAAAAAATCGGCGTTGAAACGGTAAACGGCTGGATAAAAGTTAATGATAATTATGAGACAAATGTCCTTGGAGTTTATGCTATTGGTGATGTGATTGGAAATCCATGCCTTGCTCATGTTGCATCAGCCGAAGGAATACATGTAGTTGAAAAAATTGCAGGACATAATCCACAGCCGGTAAATTATAGAACAATTCCCGGATGCACATACTGTCAACCTCAAGTTGCAAATGTAGGATTGACGGAAAAAAGAGCAGCTGAAGAAGGTTATGAATTAAAAATTGGCAAATTTCACTTCAGAGCAAATGGAAAAGGTCTCGCCTCCGGAGAAATCGACGGGTTTGTTAAAGTAATTTTTGATTCAAATACAAACCGGTTGATTGGAGCACATATTATAGGCAATGAAGCTACAGAACTGATAACAGAATTGACGCTTGCTATTACTAATAAAATGACTTTTAATGAACTAAAAAATTCAATTCATGCACATCCAACGTTATCTGAAGCTGTTATGGAAGCAATTGAAGATGCGTATGGCAAGGCAATTCATAAATAAATAGGATACCCTTGCGAAGGTTCTCCCAATGGAATACCTTTGGCACAAACCTTTGCAATGTTTGAACGTGAAGAAATTAAATGTAATTGATCTTGGAATCTGCTCTTATGGAATGGTCTGGGATATTCAGAAAAGCCTGCATACTAAACGAGTTAGTAAAGAGATACTGGATACATTAATTTTAGTCGAACATCCGCATGTTTATACGCTGGGAAAAAATGCTAATGCCTGGCATCTGATCGCCACTCAGGATTATCTTAAATCCAGGGAGATTGAGATTTTTAAAGTAGACCGCGGTGGCGATATTACTTATCACGGACCAGGACAACTTGTAGGATACCCTATTTTTAATTTGAAAGACCACAAAGAGAGTATCTCATGGTATGTTCATTCCGTCGAGGAAGTGTTGATACAAATACTTACAGACTATGGTATAAAATCGGGTCGAGTAAAAGGAATGACCGGCGTTTGGGTTGGTGATAAAAAAATTGCTGCAATAGGTATGAGAGTTTCCCGGTGGGTGACTATGCATGGTTTTGCGCTTAATGTTTTTACTGATCTTTCCCTGTACGATGGAATTATTCCTTGTGGAATAGTCAGTAGAGATATCACTCGAATGGTAGATCTAAACCCTGAAGTCAAATGGGATGGTGTCAAATCAGAAGTTGTTAATAAATTTGTTGAAGTGTTTGGTTTTAGCAAACCGCCAATAAACGCTAATATACGCTAAAAAATATATATGACTAAATTATTAGAAAAAGATCTTGTCTTTGAAATTGTTGGATTTGCAATGACTGTTCACAAGGTAAAAAGTAGGATTAATAATAAACTTTAGATATCCGAAACTATCTCAAGGAGATGTCTACGACACAATGGGAACGCATTATACTATATCCTGCAAGATAAATAAAAAAAATATTAGCGTACATTCGCGTTCACTCGCGGTGAAAAGAAAACCTGAATGGCTTAGAGTCAAATTCACTGTTGGTGAGAATTTTAAAGATATTCGTAGCATAGTTCATAAATACCATCTTCACACGGTTTGCGAAGAGGCACGCTGCCCGAACCAGAGTGAATGCTGGGAACGAAGAGCTGCTACTTTGATGATATTGGGTGATACTTGTACCCGCAACTGCCAATTCTGTGCAGTAAATTCAGGGAATCCAAGTCCCATAGATAAAGACGAACCCAAAAATGTCGGACATGCTGTAAAATTAATGGGGCTGAAATATTGCGTGGTTACTTCAGTAACGAGAGATGATCTTAATGATGGTGGTTCTGAAATTTGGGCAGAAACGATTAGTGAGATTAAAAGGCAAAATCCCGATTGCAAAGTTGAAGTGCTAATACCCGATTTTAAGGGGAATAATGATGCGTTAGAAATTGTTCTAAATGCAAAACCGGATATTATGGGACATAATCTTGAAACGGTAAAAGAGTTGTATCCTGTTGCCAGACCGCAAGCGAATTACGAGCAATCGCTTCGGGTATTGTTGGAGGTAAAAAAAAGAGCTGCGATCACGAAAACCGGTATTATGGTAGGACTTGGTGAAACTAAAGAACAGGTTCTTGAACTGATGCAAGACGCCCGGTCGGTGGATTGTGATATTTTTACTGCCGGACAATATTTGCAGCCCACTAAAAATCACTTACCTATTCATCGCTATGTTTATCCTGATGAATTTGAATTTTATAAAACTGAAGGAATAAGATTAGGATTTCGTGCTGTGATGTCAGGACCTCTGGTAAGAAGTTCATATCATGCGGATGAGCAGATGTATCCCCTCACCTTAAGTACTTAACCCTATCAAATTAAATTTCCTCTTAATAGAAATCTTCTTAAAACAGGATCAATTGTGTGATATATTGAATTTGTTTTCTCTATCAGAAATGAAGATGTCAATGCGTCAATAATATTTTTTAAAGTTGCATCATTGATTGTTTTTCCAGTGACTGCTTTCACCGATCCTTTTAAATCAGCCCATGTTGATTGTGCAGCAACTGCTCTTAAAATCGTCATATGCAATTTTGAGTTTCTTCCTTCTAAATAGTGTTTTATTACACTTCTTTGAATTTTGAAGGCTTCCTTTTCTACGTATTTCAGTGCATCTTCATGTGAGAGCCTTGATATTACAACAGCGTTTCCATATAAGGTTAACCATCCCGGGATACCATTAAATTTATCTACGACCTCGTCACAGTCTTTTTCTAAAATTCTTAAGTTGTTTTCAGAGAAACCAGCAATTAGAAAATTACTTGAAACATCTCTTATAAATGGTCTTATACTAATTCTTGCCGGGCTTCTACCATAGAGAGGTGAGTCAAACCTAGGTTCAAGTAAAGATTTCACAAGTCCAAAGTAACTACCTGTAAAGCAGAATGTTATATTTGGCAGGGTTGCAAAAATATTTGCAAGAAGTTTCACTAAGTGAGCTGTCACATACTGAAGCTCTTGAACTTCATCAAGCATTATAACAAGTTCATCAATATTATTTCCTAAAACAGAAAGGATTTCCGACGTCAATGACAATGGTTCTTTTCGCTTCTCAATTGTGATTCCTAGTGGACCAACTTGAATTCCATTTATTTGATTGAAATATCTTTTAAATTTTTTTACCGGATTTAAGGAGTCATTTATTGCATAAACAATTCCACCAAGAAGTCCTTTTATTGAAGACACCCCCCATAGATTTATGTAAAGAACTGGAATTTTCTTCTGTTCAATTTTACTCTTACCTGCTTTTAGCAGACTAGTTTTGCCCACCATGCGTGTGCCAAGAATGGCTATCCATCTTCTATTTTCTATATGGTTTATCAAGTGACTAAGATCATCATCTCGTCCATATAGAGAATCAATAGTTTCTTTTGGATGTATATCGAAGAGCATAAATTGACCCCCTTAAGTACTTAACCCTGTCGCTAATGTAAATTAATGCAAATAAGAATAATTTTTCGGATTTCATAATATTTACTGTACATTGCAAATTCCCTCACATTCACTATAATTTACAAGTTATTTTTAAAATCGTTAATTAAAATTTACGATAGTAGTATTTGAAAAGCCATCCAAGTGTATGAAATCCGAAAGGTTTAAGAAAAGTGACCCCCTTAAGTACTTAACCCTGTCAAATTAAACTGTCAATCCAAACAAACCCATTTCTCCCAGTGGGAAGCCTGTGGCTTCGCTTAAAGTAGGTTTTGAATAATTTCCTCTCTTTGGAATTGACCAACCTCTTTTATAAATTCCTTCGGTTTTTACGAAAGGGAAAGATGGCATTTTTAGAATTACTTTTTCCGGATAATGATCCCATAACAAAAATCTTGCGGCGGATTGCTAATATTGCAGGCCGTGTAGGTATAGAAGTATATCTTGTTGGTGGTGTGATCCGGGACAGGATACTTGGCTATCCAACGAAAGACATTGATATAATGGTGATTGGGAACGGAATAGAGTTCGCCAGGCAAATTGCACACTCTTTCCGTCTGAAAAAAGTTCTTGAGTACCCAAAATTCGGTACGGCAATGATACCGTATCACGATATTATCATAGAAGTAGCTACTGCACGCTCAGAGAAATATGATAGCAATTCTAGAAAACCAAGGGTCAGTGAGAGTGACTTGATGCAAGATCTTGCTCGCAGGGATTTTACAATAAACGCACTTGCAATGTCACTGAACAACGAGACACTTTTTCAACTAATGGATTATTTTGAGGGATTAAAAGACCTTGATGCGGGAATAATTCGCACACCGCTGGATCCCGTAAAGACTTTCTCAGAAGATCCTTTACGAATACTCAGGGCAATTCGTTTTGCCACGCGACATGGATTTAAGATTGAGGATAAAACTTTCCGTGCCATTTCCAGAGTAAAAGAGCGAATGGAGATTGTATCACAGGAGCGGATTACTGATGAATTGATAAAAATTCTTAATGTTTCAAATAATCCTTCGAGAGGTTTTTACTTGATGAAAGAATCCGGTCTACTCAATATTATATTGCCGGAGATTGTAGTTATGGATGGTGTGGATCAGCGTAATGGATTTCATCACAAAGATGTGTTTCAACATACACTTCAGGTTATAGATAATGTTAGTAGAGTTTCGAGCAAATTTGAGCTCCGTTTTACAGCGCTGGTACATGATATTGCGAAACCATTAACAAAAAAGTATATAGATGGTAAAGGTTGGACTTTTCATGGACATGAGGAATTGGGCGCAAAAATGATAAAGCAGTTTTGCAAGCGCCTGAAGATGTCGAACAAAATCATGGAATATGCAATGAAGTTAACAAGACTTCATCTTCGCCCTATTGCTATAGCAGTTGAAGGAGTAACGGATAGTGCAGTTCGCCGCCTTATAGTTGAAGCTGGAGATGATGTTGAGGATCTCGTCAAATTATGTCGTGCTGATATAACCTCTAAGAATCCGCGTAAAATTACAGAATATATGAATAACTTTGACCGTGTTGTTAATCGGATTGTTGAAGTTCAGAAAAAAGACAAATTAAGAGCATTTCAATCACCTATTCGAGGTGATGAAATTATGATGTACTGCGGTCTCAAGCCTGGTCCTCAAGTTGGCTATATTAAAAAAGCCATAGAAGAAGCAATACTTCAGGGTGAAATTTCGAACACCTACAATAATGCCAAAGAATATTTAGAAGAAAATAAAGATCGACTTCTCAAAGAAAGTCAAGAAAAGTTTAACTGATATGACAACTTTTATTTTATTGTCTAATCTAATTCACTTGTTGGAAAGAAAGGAGAACTATGACTGAAGCAATTGAAAAATCAGTTTTTGCAAAACTCATTTCGGTTTTTTGGGAGCCGTCAGCAACTTTTAAGTCCCTTAAAATCAAAACTCAATGGTTTGATATTGTTCTTCCGATACTATTAGTGGCTTTAGTATCGATTATTTCGATTCCGTATGTAACTCCAATAGCTATTGAACAACAGAAAGTGAGAATAGAAAAAAGTGAACGATTGTCCGATGAGCAGAAAGAGATGGCATTTGAGCGGATAGATAAACAAGCCGGATCAATTATCCCATATGTAAGCACTCCAATATCTATAGCTATAAAGTGTGTAATTATTGCACTGGTAATGTGGTTTGCCGGGAATTTTCTTCTGGGAGGAGAGTCAAAGTTTGTACCTGTCTTTGCGATGACTACCTATGCATGTCTGATTGATATTATCGCTATTGTAGTAAAAGTACCATTAATGGTTTCTCAGCAAACAATGAAAGTATATACAAGTCTGGCTCTGTTTTTTGAGGAGAGCTCGACTTTCCTATTTCGTTTTATGGCAACTTTAGACATTTTTGCATTATGGAAAGTTATACTCTTAAGTATTGGGCTTGGCGTAATCTATGATCTCAAAACAGCAAAGGCTTTTTGGGTAGTTTTATTGCTGTGGCTTGGCTATTGTGTTATGGCATCATTATTGGGCGGTTTAGTTAAAATATAAATAACAGGATAATAAAAATGCGAAAAGTTCTTATAACCATTTTATTCATTATTTCAATTGCTATATCGGGGGAGAAAAAATTAACTCTTGGTGATTGTATTCAGATAGCGCTTGAAAAAAATCCAGAAATGAGTATTGCAAACAAGCAGTTAAAGGCTGTACAAGAGGGAGTTAAGGCCTCTTATGGAGGAACTCAAAATACAGGTGGTATTCTACCGTATATATCAACTAATTATTCAGTAAGACAGGATATATTAGGTCCGACTGATATGCCACGTGTCACTGGGCAACAAGTAATTGGCGGTGATACTACAACATATTATTATAATGCTAACATAAATTTACATCAAAATATTTATGATGGTGGTAAGTGGTGGAACAGTATTAAACTGGCAAAGAATACGTATAAAGGGGCTGTTGTTGATAGAGACCTGACTCGACAATTAATGATAGTGAATGTTACTGAAAAATTTTACGATGTCTTGAAGGCTCAGGAGTTATTAAAGGTTTATAGTAAATCGCTTGAAAATAGCCAGGAGCAGTTAAAGAAAACCAGAGAACTGCATAGAATTGGGCAGGTTGCAAAAAAGGACCTTTTTAAAGCACAAGTACGTGAAGGAAATGACAGGCTTAATGTTATTCAACAAAAATCGATGCTTAAATCCGCAATATCGGATTTAAGTATTGCAATGGGTTTGGCTCCAAATGAACATTTGGAAGTTTATGAAAAGACATACCAAAAACCTGAAAGCATTGATCCCGGAACTGCTGAGCGGCGAGCCTTTGAAAATAACCTGGAGCTTAATTCACTAACTGCTCAGAAGCAGTCAGCCTTTTTAAATTACAAAATTGCAAAAGGTGACAGATATCCTACTTTGTCCTCCTCGTTTTCTTATTCTCGTGGTGGTTCAGAATTATCAAGGACCTACTCGGAGTTGGATAAATGGTGGAATACCTCTTTAAATTTGAATTTAAGTTACCCATTATTTGATGGTTTTCGAAGGAAGACAAATATCCAACAGAAGTTATTGAACTACAAAATTTATAATGATCAAATAGAAAAAAAGAAAATGGATATTCAGAATCTTGTTCAAAACTTGCTTCTTGCTCTGGAAACATACAAGGAGATGATAGAAATAAATGAGCTGAATATCCAATCAGCACAGGAGGATCTACGCTTGGCGCAGGAAATGTATCGTTTAAATTCTGCAACACTTTTGGAAGTTTTAGATGCACAGGTGGAATTGACCCGCGCTCGTGGAAACCTGGTTACAACTAAATACGATGCAAAAATTGCAGAGGTTCAATTGGCTTTAGTTATGGGGATCCTATAAAAAATAGTTGAGGTTATTATAATGAAGAAAAAAAATAGGAAGAAAATTGTAATCCTGATAGTTGTGTTCATTATTATTGGTATTTTTATTGTATTTAATTCTATAAAGGATAAAGAGAAGCCCATTCCTGTGCAGACAGATAAAGTCATACGGGATAGAATAGTCCAAACTGTAAACGCTTCGGGTTCTCTTATTCCTATAACTCAGGTAAAAATTAGTGCTAATGTTAGTGCCAGAATTATAAATATTGCTATTAAGGAGGGTGATACTGTCAAGCAGGGTGATCTTTTAGTGGAACTTGATAGAACTCAATATGAAGCTGCTTATGAAAGAGCACTTTCAGTTGTAGGCTCAAATAAAGCGAACAGGAAAAAGGTAAAAAGTGATTTAAAGAGGATTAAAGCTCTCTATGATAATGATCTAACTTCTGAAGCAGAATTGGAAGCCGCAATTGCGCAGAATGAGCTTGCTATGAGCCAGGTGGTTCAATCAGAGGCAATGCTCAAGCAGGCGCTTGATGATCTTAATAAAACTCGCATTGAAGCTCCAATGGACGGCATCGTTACGAGTCTCCGGAAGGAAATAGGGGAGATAGCTCTTGGGTCTGTATTTCAGGAGGATGTAATATTAGTCATTTCCGATATGTCTAAAATGAAAGTCAAAGTAGAAGTGGATGAAACCGATGTGGTTAATGTTAATATTGGCGATACATCAAATATTGAAATTGATGCTATCCCCGATACTGTTTTTAAGGGTGTAGTATCAGAAATTGCACACAGTGCAACAACACGTGGACTTGGCACACAAGAACAGGTTACAAATTTTGAGGTTGAAATCTCTGTTATCGGTCAGGACTTTCGCTTCCGCCCGGGTATGTCTTCAACCGTTGATATTATCACCGAACTTCGAGATAGCGCTATTGTCGTTCCTATTCAATCATTAACGGTACGTAAACCTGAAATATTGGAGGGTGAAGATAAGTCTGGGGAAGGAGAAAAGCCCGAAGTTCGACGCTCAACTGAAAAAAAAGTTACTTTAGAAAAGGGAAAAAGTGAAGAAGTAGTATTTATAGTAAAACATCCGATTAGTGAAGATAATCCTAAAAAGACATTTTTAAAAAAGAAAGCAGATCCGAGAGCTGAACAACGAGCTGTAAAAATAGGTATTAGTAGTGATACGCATTTTGAAATAATAAAGGGCTTGGAAGAGGGTGAAGAAATTGTAGTTGGAAGTTATAAGGCAATTAGTAAAGAATTAGAGGACGATTCTTCACTTAAGATAACGAAAAAAAGCAAAGAGAAGGGGAAAAGAAAATGAAACGAATCTTATCATTAATATTGATACTAATAGTCGGAGCGTTTTTGTTTGCAAGTGATAATAATGATGGAGCTAATTTTTCTGAAAAGTTATTTGCACAATTAGAACAAGACAAATTAACAGTCACTGGTGAGGATGTTGAACCGGAAATTACTAAAGAGCAAGATCAAGACACTTTGGTTACAGATGAAAAAGAGGAAGAAGAGTGGGAAGAAGAAGAGTATGGTATGACTTTATGGGATTTTTTATCAAAGGCTTCTGATTCATATGTAGAGAAATTTTTAGAGGATTCGGATTTTAACCGCCGTGGCTATAAACAAGAGAAGCGAAAACGCGGCTATTTTAGATTTGGCGCTGGCGGTTGGGATGCTTATATGCTGCCTCTGAATGTAGATAATATTAATTCCAAGCTCTCTGGTGTAGTTCAGATTGATGAATTTGATAGTGAGATGTTTCTAAATGGTGGCGGAGGCTGGGGATATCTGAGTAAAAAACTAAGAGTAGGTGGAATTGGATTCAGTGGAGCAGTTGTTTCGGATGGTCAGAAAGATGATATTGGAAAGGAAGTCACGCTCAGGATAAGTTCTGGAGGAGTTACCATTGACAGAGTTTTTCACCCGTTGAACAAATCGGAAATTTATGTAGGGGCAATGATCGGTGGTGGAACCGCTTCGCTAAAATTCGTTCAGTGGACAGGTCCGTTGAAATGGAAAAAACTGTGGGACGATGGTTATAGTAAAACTGATACAACCGGGCACGATTTTTATGATTATAAGACGGAGATAAAAAGCCGTTTCATTACTTTAGTTCCAACGATAGGTGTTAGATATAACATTTTACGATGGTGTGCGATCGGTGCAAATGTAGGATATCTTTATACTATGATTGATAACGATGGCTGGAAAATGGGTGGCAAGCGAGTTAACGATGTTCCTAAAATTGATTTTTCAAACATTTTTTATCGTGTTAATATCTATTTTGGCGGATAGTAGATTGTATTAAACAATTACATAATGTTTATTATTAGGCTATATGCTCTTAAAGAGCTATTGGTCAAGGAGAAAGGAGAATGAAATGAAAAGAAGTATATCTGTTCTATTGATTTTATTGATAGGAAGCTCTCTGTTTGCTTTCGATAAAGATGATGACTGGAAAAGCAGGCGGAAACGCGGATTTTTCAGAGGTGGTGCTGGTGGATTTGATGTCTATATGCTGCCACTAAAAGTTGGTGCGGTTAACACTAAACTTAGTGACGTTATCGGAATTGGAGAATTCAATGATAATATGTTCCTCACCGGCGGTGGTGGTTGGGGATATGTAGGTAAAAGTATCAGAATAGGTGGTATGGGTTTTGGTGGATTTGCTGTTTCTGAAGGCGCCCCTGATCCCGGTCAAATTCAAAAGGAAATCACTCTCAGTTTAGGTTTTGGCGGATTTCTAATTGAAAAATCATTCCACCCGTTTAATAATTCAGAAATTTACTTTGGAACGATGATAGGGGGTGGATCGGCTTCACTTGAATTAATACAGTGGAGTGGACCCTCAAGCTGGAATGATGTATGGAAGGGTTATTCAATTGATACAATTATTGATACCACGAATAACTATTATGATTATAAGATAGAATTGCAAAGCGAATTTTTCGCGTTAATGCCGACAATAGGTTTCCGGTATAATATCTTTCGCTGGTGTGCAGTAGGTGTTAATGTTGGTTATTTGTATACGCATATGGACCAGAGGGGATGGAAGTCGGAAGGTAGAAGGATTAGTAATGTTCCTAAGATAGATTTCTCTAATACAGTTTACCGGTTTAATGTCTATTTCGGTGGATAATGGATGCTCTAATAAATCTTAAAGATATAGTTAAAACATATCAAGTTGGTACTGTGGAGGTCCATGCCCTAAGAGGTGTGGATCTTCAGATCCAACGTAATGAGTATATTTCGATAATGGGACCTTCAGGTTCAGGCAAATCAACTCTGATGAATATAATTGGATGTCTGGATTCACCAACTTCGGGAAGATATGAATTAGAAAGTACTCCGGTTCATGAGATGGACGATAATCAGCTCGCAGAAATTAGAAACAGAAAAATAGGGTTTGTTTTTCAGACATTTAATCTTCTTCCTAGGGCGAGTGCTTTGCACAACGTGGAACTTCCACTGATTTATAGTGGTGTTTCTGCATCAAAGCGAAAAGTAATTGCTGAGGAAGCATTGGATAAGGTGGGACTTTCTGACAGAAAGAATCACCGTCCCAATGAACTCTCAGGTGGGCAGCGCCAGCGCGTAGCTATTGCAAGGGCGCTGGTTAATAATCCTTCACTCATTTTGGCTGATGAGCCCACTGGTAACCTGGACTCGAAAACTGGTGAAGAGATCATGAGAGTATTTGGTAAGCTCAATGAAGCCGGAAATACAATCATTGTCGTTACACATGAGAAATATATTGCTGATCAGGCTAGTCGTATAGTCCGTATTCTTGATGGAAATATTGCTGATGATTTACAATTGGAAGAGAATTGATTTCCTTTTTTATTAGACTCTGGGAAAATATTCTTATTGCTGTTCGAGCTCTTGCTCAAAACAAGATGAGAACTATACTTACCACTCTTGGAATAATCATCGGTGTACTAACTGTTGTCTCAGTAGCCTCGATTATTGAGGGATTGAACAAAGGCTTTGCCAGTCAAATCGCAAGCATTGGAAGTAATACGATATATGTGCAGAAGTATCCCTGGGTTGCCGGGAGAGATTGGTTTAAGTATCGTAATCGTCCTAATATTACAATGAAAGACGCTAAGTATATTCAAGAACGTATGAAAAATGCTGAAGCAATAGCACCGGCAACAAGTACAAGGCGGAGTATAAAATATAGGAATAATTCACTTACTGCCATTGGTGTCAGTGGTGTAACAATGGAGACGGAAAAAATTGAAGGTTATAACATTGATGAGGGACGGTACTTTGCTCCCTTAGAAATCGCAAAAAATAAAAATAGTGTAGTTATAGGTTACGAAATAAAAGATAAACTTTTCAAGAACCGATATCCTATTGGTGAAAAGATTAGAATCGGGACTATTTCATACACTGTTATTGGTGTAATGGAAAAAAGGGGTAGTATATTGGGGCATAATCTTGATTCAGGGGTATATGTACCTGTTGGGTCTATATTCAGGAATTTCGGATTCCATAGAAGTATACAAATAATGGTAAGAGTAAAAGATCCATCTATGATAGAACCAGCTATGGATGAGCTCCGTTTTTTAATGAGGGTATCAAGAAAGTTAAAGCCTCATGAGGAAGATAATTTTTCTATTAATCAACAAGAAGTTCTTACTGATATGTATAAAAAACTTACCGGAGGATTGTATACTGCTGCTATAGGGATTGGTATGCTTTCACTGCTTGTCGGAGGTATAGGAATTATGAACATTATGCTGGTTTCTGTCGCTGAAAGAAGAAGAGAAATTGGAGTACGTAAAGCTTTAGGTGCCAAACGAGTCACAATAACATTTCAATTTATAATTGAGTCGGTAATTATCTGTACTATTGGAGGTATTATAGCGATTTTAATTAGTTATCTGTTTTCAGTTTTAATTGATAAGGTTACACCTTTCCCATCTTCGGTGCCTTTATGGTCTGTCTTAATGGGCTTGGGTTTTTCTACCTTTGTTGGTCTCTTTTTTGGTATTTATCCCGCTCGTCAAGCAGCCAAACTCAATCCTATAGAATGTTTACATTATGAATAAAAAAACATTATATAGAGAAATGATTATAAAACTTAAGTTAAGTTCGATTGAAAGGTCGGTGGATTTATTGAAGGATTTTGTTATCGGCTTGACTCAAGTATCAATTTTAAATAAATCTCAATCGAGTTATTATGAATTTTGAAGAAGGATTAAGACTCGCTTATCAAACAGTAAAAAGTAATAAACTTCGGACGTTTCTGACGACACTTGGTATTGTTATCGGAGTGATGGCAGTGATAGGGATGATGTCAATTATTGATGCTCTTGAAAGGCATATGACACAAACTTTATCTGCTGTTGGGGGAAGTGTCTTTTGGGTTCAGAAATATCCTGCGGTGCGGATTGGTCATTTAGATAGAAAATATAGGAATCGTAAAAATATAACAGTCGAGCATGCACGTGCAGTAAAGCGCCTGGCTAAAGCTGTAGGAGCAGTTTCTCCTGAGTTTTATACTTTGGGTAAGCAAATAAAGTATAAAGATGAATCAACAAATCCCAATATTATTATATATGGTGGAGATGAAAATTGGGCAGAGGTAAACGATCGGTATATCAGTGAAGGACGGCTTTTTATTAAAGAGGATATATATCATAAAAGATATGTTGCAGTCATAGGCAGTGACATTGTAGAGAAATTATTTCCTTTTTCTTATCCAGTTGGTGAAAGAATTAAGATTGGGAACATCAGATTCGAAGTTGTAGGTGTAATTGATAAAAAAGGTGAAATATTTGGAAATACTCAGGATAACCTGGTCACAATTCCTTATTCCACATTTAGAAAAGTATTTGGTACAAAACGTACTATCAATATTGGTATTAAAGCAAAAAGCGTAGAACTAATTCCTGAAGCAATTGACCAGACTATATCGGCATTACGTATTGCTAGAAAGGTACCACCCGGTGCAGAAAATGACTTTGAGATTGTTACTCAAGACTCTATTATGGATACCCTGAAAAATTTAACTGGATTTGTCTTTATTGCTGCAGTTGTAATATGCGGAATATCACTTCTTGTAGGCGGTATTGGAATTATGAATATTATGTTGGTTTCTGTAACTGAGCGAACCAGAGAAATAGGGATCAGAAAAGCTATCGGTGCAAAGCGCAAACACATATTATTCCAGTTTATGACTGAATCGATAGGTATTTGTATTTTTGGTGGAATAATAGGAGTTATTTTAGGCGTTGTTGTCGGACTTTTTATAAGTGCAGCATTAAAACTACCACCAACAATACCAGTATGGTCTATTTTCCTTGGCTTAGGGTTTTCATTGCTTATAGGTGTAGTGTTTGGAGTTTATCCAGCTATGAAAGCGGCTCGACTTGATCCTATTGAAGCGTTAAGGCATGAATAATACAAACCAATTTCCGCAAACAGAATTTCCGGTTTAAAATCCGTCTACTAATGGACTACTGAAGGAGATAAATTGGTTTTGTAGTTGTAGCAGGAGATATCTCCTACCACTTAGTTACTAAGGAGAGCGTTTAACGGGTTACACCATCTTGAATATCAAACAAGGAATGTCCACCCGCTGGCGGATTGATTTTTTACCAAAGGCACTCCTACGGAAGAAGTAAAATTCATTATTCGAAAATTGATGTTCCCTATCTGACGGCAGGCAGGCTTGTTCATTATTCAAACTATTCTAAAGGATTTTAATGGATTACATCATAGACAATAAAAATAGGATAAAACTGAAGGTAAATTCACCACAAAATGTAATCAATAAATAGTACTCATTAGTAAGCATTAATTGTCGCAACCAATTTCAACACTCTAAAATAATAAATTTCCTCTATTAATAGAAATAAAACGAACAAATCAATTTCTGTGAAGGCAATTTTGTTTTGTGGCAAAATTTTTGCTATCGCTTCGCTTGATTTACCGTAGCAAAATCTGTAAATTGATCCGATAAAAACGATCAGTGAGATGGGGAATATGGGAGTAGATGAAAAAACAGTAGAGAAAATAGCGGGTTTAGCAAAACTTTCTTTTACAGATGAAGAAAAGGAAAAATATACAGTGCAACTTGGTCAAATACTTGAATACATGAAGAAATTGAATGAGGTAGATACAGAAAATATTAAACCGCTGTCACATGTTCAGAAAGTTACTAATGTATTTCGAGAAGATAAAAATTTTCCATCTCTGAAAAAAGAAGATGCACTTAAAAACACTCCTGAAGTCCAGGGTTCGTATTTACGTGTTCCGAAAGTTATTTCTGATGGACCTACACCGGGAAAGGACACAACTAAATGAATGTTCTTGGAGTTATTCCTGCTCGGTATAATTCTACCAGATTGCCTGGTAAGCCTTTGAAAGTTTTAAATGGGAAATCGCTTATCCAGAGAGTTTATGAAAATGCATTGAAAAGCAAACTTATTAATGAACTTGTGGTGGCAACCGATGATGAACGGATATTTAAGCATGTAAAATCTTTTGGCGGGAAAAGTGTTCTAACTCCATCGTATTTACCTTCCGGCACTGACCGGGCTGCTTATGTAGCAAAGTTATACGGTTGTGATATCATTGCTAATGTACAGGGCGATGAACCTTTCCTTTCATGCGAAGTAATTGATGATTGTATAAAAGCTCTCATAGATAATGATAATTTGCTTGTTAGCACAGCAGCTCACTCCGGGATTAGGGAAGCAGAATTAGCTGATCCTAACACTGTTAAAGTATTGGTCAATCGGACAAGCGAAGCAATTTACTTCAGTCGTCAAGATATTCCATACATCAGATTGAATGGCATTTTAATCGCTGATCATCCTGCGCTTATACATATTGGTATATATGTTTATCGTAAGGACTTTTTGTTGAGATTTATCGGAATGCCCGTTTCTAAGCTGGAACGATTGGAACAGCTGGAGCAGCTTAGAATTTTGGAAAATGGTTATAAAATAAAAGTTATAATAACAGACAAAGATTCTTTTGGTATTGATACTCCCGAAGATTTAGGAAAAGCTGAGAATATATTACAAAAAAATAGTGACTGAAAAAGAGACCAAACATATTTTCGTTACTGGTGGCGTTATTTCCGGACTTGGAAAGGGAATCGCCTGTGCGTCAATCGGTTATTTATTGAAATCCTGGGGTTTTAAAGTTACAATCCAAAAATTTGATCCATATATTAATATTGATCCTGGCACAATGAGCCCATGCCAACATGGAGAGGTTTTTGTTCTTGATGATGGCGCTGAGACAGACCTTGATTTGGGACACTATGAACGTTTTATTGATGTGGATATGAGCGCAGATAATAATACAACAACCGGTCAGGTTTACAATGAAGTTATAGGTAGAGAGCGAAGAGGAGATTATCTTGGTGCGACAGTCCAGATCATACCTCACGTAACTGATGAAATTAAGAGACGAATAGTAAAAATAAATAGGGATAGACTGTTTGATATTGTTATTACAGAGGTTGGAGGAACTGTAGGAGATATTGAAGGGTTACCATTCTTAGAGGCTATCAGGCAGTTCAGGCTTGAGAAGGGACATGAAAATTGTATCAATATACACTTAACTCTTGTTCCTTATATTGAAACAAGTGGGGAGATAAAGACTAAACCTACTCAGCATAGTGTGATGCGCCTCAGGGAGATTGGAATTCAACCGGATATACTTCTCTGTAGAACTAAATATAACCTTAGTGAAGATATACGAAAGAAGATAGCCCTTTTCTGTAATGTATCTCCTAATGCTGTAATTGAGGCTATTGATGCAGGAACTATTTATGAAATACCTCTGATTTATCATAAGCAAAAACTTGACCATTTGATTATGAAGTTATTGAGACTCCCATTAAAAAAATCGAATTATGAACAGTTAGAAAAATTCGTTGACCGTATTAAGAACCCTTCAAATGAAGTGGATATATGTATTTGTGGTAAATATACTCAATTACATGATGCCTATAAATCGATTATTGAGTCTTTTATTCATGCCGGAGCTGATAATGATACGCATGTAAATATTAAGTGGGTTGAATCGGAAGAATTTAGTAATTGTGATGACCCTGAAGAATTACTGGATGACGTAGAGGGACTATTGATTCCAGGTGGGTTTGGTGATAGAGGGATAGAGGGTAAAATTTTAGCTATAAGAACTGCCAGAGAAAAGAAAATCCCGTTTTTTGGAATCTGCCTCGGCTTACAGTGTGCTGTTATTGAATTTGCGAGGAATGTGTGTGGGTTGAAAGATGCGAATAGCACAGAGTTTGATGATAGTACGCCTTATCCCGTGATAGACCTGATGGAAGAACAGAAGTGTATTTTGGAGAAGGGCGGTACGATGAGGCTTGGTGCTTATTCAGGAGAAATCAGCGATGGAACAAAAGCCCATAAAATCTATGGCAGGAACAAATTATCAGAGAGACATAGACATCGCTATGAGGTAAATAACTTATATCTGGAGAAACTTGTAGATTCGGGAATTGTTGTAGGCGCTGTGCATAAGAAACTTTGCCTTGTTGAAATGGTTGAATTATCTGATCATCCATGGTTCGTAGCATGCCAATTTCATCCGGAATTGAAATCCCGTATCGGAAAGGCTCATCCACTATTCAGTGATTTTGTGAGGGCAGCGCTTGAGTATAAACACAGAGATAGCTAAGATGAAAAAAGACTTTAATCAAATAGATTTATATGAAAAGAGCGTAAAAACGATGCATAAAGTTTCTATAAATTTGGTTTCAGTAGGTGATGGGAATCCGCTCGTTTTTATGATGGGTCCCTGTGTTATCGAGGGACTTGACCATGCTCTCTTTATGGCTGAAAGTCTTAGAAAACTGTCTGAACGAGAATCTATTACGATTATCTTTAAATCTTCATACGACAAAGCAAATCGCACCTCAATAGAATCTTACAGAGGACCCGGTCTTGATGAAGGATTGAAAATTTTGTTGGAAGTCAAGAAGCAAGTTGGTCTTCCAACCTTAACCGATATACATTTGCCCTCTCATGCAGAAGCAGCAGCTGAGGTTGTTGATGTTTTACAGATCCCGGCTTTTTTATGCAGACAAACTGATCTTCTTGTTGCAGCAGGAAAAACAGGTAAGCCTGTGAATATTAAAAAAGGTCAATTTGTAGCTCCATATGATATAGGTCATATTGTTGAAAAAGTTGAATCTACTGGCAATAAGTCAATTCTTATCACTGATAGGGGAAGTAGTTTTGGATATCGAGGACTTATTTCTGATGTAAGGGCTATTCCTATAATGAAAAAAACGGGATATCCGGTAATATTTGATGCTACACACAGCGCTCAGGTTCCGGGTGGAAGTATAACTGGTGGAGAAAGAGAGTTTATACCTCATTTAGCTAAGGCAATGGTTGCTGCTGGGTGTGATGGGATTTTTATGGAAACCCACAATAATGTAGAAGAAGCTAAAAGTGATAATGCTACGCAATACCCTCTTTCTGAATTGCCGGAGTTGATTAGAGAATTAGTAGAAATATCAAATTTAGTCCGTGGTTTTAATAAGAAATGAATGTTTGGATAAATTTTGATAGAAACTAATTAAATAATGGTAAACAAAAATATAAATAATAAACTCGAGAATAAATTAAAGAAAATTAAACTTTTGATAGCTGATGTAGATGGAGTTTTTACTGACGGAGCTCTTTATATTGGGGGAAACGGACAGGAATTTAAAAAATTTCATGTGCTTGATGGGCTTGGAATTGCGCTTCTAAAAGCTGTTGGGTTTCCTCTTGCAATTATATCGGGACGAAATTCTGAAGCGACAATTCATCGCATGAAAGAGCTGGGATTGGAAGAGAATTTAGATCAAGGTAATCTTGCGAAAATAGAACCTTATATATTGATAAAGAAGAAATTTAGATTGCAAGATGAAGAGATTGCATATATTGGTGATGATCTTGCCGATATTCCTCTTTTGAAGCAAGTGGGAGTACCAGTAAGTGTAGCAAATGCTCTGGAAGAAGTTAAAGAAAAATCGCTTTATGTTACTAGTAAAGCTGGAGGAGAAGGAGCGCTTCGAGAGTTTATTGAACTGGTTTTAAAAGCACAGGGTAAATTTAAAGAAGCCTTAGAAATCGTAACAAAGGATACTTATAAGGATAAATGATCTATGCTGAAATCATATTTTGAAAAAGCCAAGAAACTTATTCAAGCTGAATCAGAAGCTATTGCAAATCTCGAAAATAGGATTGACGATAAATTTAAAAGAGCTGTTGATACACTTTATAACGTTAAGGGCAAAGTAATTATTATCGGTGTAGGGAAATCCGGTCTTATTGGAAGAAAGATCGCCGCAACATTGTCCAGTACAGGAACGCCGAGTTTTTTTATTCATGCCTATGAAGCAGGACATGGTGATCTTGGCGGTATATCGAAAAATGACGCACTTATTGTGGTCTCAAACAGTGGTGAAACCGATGAAATTATTTATTTAATTCCTTTTATAAAAAAGATAAAAGTTCCCATTATAGGGTTGTTGGGAAAAACGAATTCCACTTTAGCTAATAAATGTGATATTGTTCTCAGTACACGTGTAGAAGCAGAGCCCTGTCCTCTTGGTATAGTTCCTACTGCCAGCGCTATAGTTACCATGGCGATGGGAGATGCTTTGGTTGTAGCATTGATGGATAAACGCCAATTTAAAAAAACTGATTTTGCTGGCTTACACCCGGCTGGTTCTCTTGGCAGAAGGCTTTTGACTACTGTTAGTGATTTAATGCACAGGGGTGATCAAATTCCTTTTGCTTTCGAAGAGAATAATATGCATGAAGTTCTGTTTGTGATGACTAAGAAAGGGCTTGGTATTGTAGGAATTTTAGATAAAGCGGACAATCTGGTAGGAGTAATTACCGATGGTGATTTACGTAGAGGATTGGAAAAGAAAAATGATTTCTTGAATCATTTAGCTAAAGACATTATGTCTAAAAATCCGAAATGTATAGATGTTTCCAGCCTTGCGATCGATGCCCTCCATTTGATGGAGGAATTTGCAATTACAAATCTTTTCGTTTTTGATGAATTGAAATCCGGAAAGCCTACAGGGATTATTCATATTCACGATATTTTAAGATATGGAATAATGTCGTAATGTTCGCTGAAAATAGATGGAATAATAATGACTAAAAAAGTTTACAGTTCAAATTTCAAATTTCAAATTTTTAGATTTTTTCTCTTCTCATTTTTCACTTTTTTCTTTTCCTGTTCTGATGTACCTGAAGATGAGACTGTACAAGCAGATAAACAATATCCCGATCAAGAAAGCTGGTCCTCAGATATTATTCTAACGAAAGATGGTAAAATGATAGCAATTATTGGCGCCGGTCATTTAGTAAAATATAATGATCAAGCTCTAATTTTTATGGATGAGAAAGTCGATGTAGATTTTTTTGATACTCAGGAAAATCACTTATCTCATTTAAAATCAGAAAAGGCAAAAATAAATGAGAGAACGAATGATTTGGTTGCTTTTGGTAATGTAGTTGTGGTTTCTGATAGCGGCGTTACTCTCTATACAGAGGAGTTAAAGTGGGATCATAAAAGAGAAAAAATAATATCAGAGGTTTTTATTAAATTGGTCACTGATAAGGATACATTAACTGGAGTAGGTTTTGAGTCGGATTCTAATCTTGAAAATTGGGTAATACATAATCCATCAGGTGTGACTGATAGGTAATATAAGAAGTAGGCAGTAGCAGGAGCAGTAGGCAGGAGGAAATGAAAACAATTACAAATCATAAATCACAAATTACTGATCAGAAGATGCTACGAGGTGAACTGCTTTGTAAAGTTTATGGTAAAAGACGGGTTGTTGATGATATATCGATTGAGGTAAGAAAAGGCGAAATAGTTGGACTTCTTGGACCTAATGGCGCAGGTAAGACTACAACTTTTCATATGTTTACGGGAATGATTAAACCAACATCTGGTAAAGTGTTTTTGGATGATATCGAACTTACTCATTTCCCAATGTATAAAAGAGCCCAATTAGGCATTGGTTATCTTTCGCAAGAGGCATCTGTTTTTCGTAAACTTACTGTTGAACAGAACATTCTTTTGGTTTTGCAAACTCTTGGTATAAGCCGGGAAGAGCAAAAGGAACGTTTGGAAAAACTATTGGACGAACTTTCAATTAAGAAGTATAGAAAAAGGAAAGCCTACACACTATCAGGTGGTGAAAGAAGACGTACTGAAATAACACGAGCTCTTGTAACTAACCCGGATTTTATTCTTCTTGATGAGCCGTTCGTGGGAGTTGATCCAATAGCGGTAGAGGATATTCAAAAAATCGTGGTAGGTTTGAAAGATAGAAACATAGGTGTTCTTATAACCGACCATAATGTTCATGAAACACTCTCTATTACTAACCGTTCCTATCTTATGTTTGAGGGGAAAATTCTAAAGTCAGGGACATCGGAATTTTTAGCTAACGATGAAGAAGCTATACGTTTATATTTAGGTGATAGTTTTAAACTGGATAGATAATGCAACTCAGTCAATCTCAGGTTCAGCAACTTACTCAAGAACTTCGGTTAACACCTCAACAAATTCTTCAGTCTACAATTCTGCAATTAGCCACATTAGCGCTTGAAGCAAGGGTTAATCAAGAGCTTGAACAGAATCCGGTACTTGAAGAAGAGGATACTGATACTCAGGATAATCAGGAAGTAACAGAAACAGAATCTGATCCAGATGATGATCAGGAAATCGATTGGGAAGATATTTTACCTCAAAATGATGATTACCAGCCAAAACAGGAATTTGATCGGAGCAAAGTGACGTTAAAGCAAATACAACAATCACCACGTGGCTTAGTGGATTACCTGCTAGATCAGATGAAGCTCCTGAATTTGAGTGATATCGAAGAGAAGATTGCCCTTGAAATAATTTGGAATATTGATGACAGAGGCTATCTGACATTGCCAATAGAGAATGTTGCACATACTTTAAATGTTACTGAAGCAAAGGCTCAGAATTTACTAAAACTGATACAGCAATTTGATCCGCCAGGAATAAGCGCTCGTGATTTAAGAGAATGTCTTTTAATTCAGTTGGGACAAATGTCTGATGTTGATGATGCTGTTACAATTGTCAAAGACCATTTTGACGATTTTGCTAATAGACGTTTTCAAAAGATAATGAAAAGATTGGAATGGAATAAAGAGCGTATTCAAGCTGTGCAGGATGTTATTTTAAAACTAAATCCGAAACCAGGTGCTTCATTAGTTGCTACGGATTCTGGTTATGTCGTTCCCGACCTTGTTGTAGAAAAAGTTGGGGGTAACTTTATAATCGAGGTGAGTGATAGTCGTGTTCCTGAACTGAGAATCAGTCCGGGATATATTCAGATGATGGTCAAGGGGTCATCTATTACAGCGGAAACCCGGACATACCTGAAAAAGAAAATAGATATGGCAAAATGGTTTATACAAGCCATTCACCAGAGGCGTGTTACAATGATACGAGTGATGAAGGCAATAATAAATAGACAGAAAGAATTCTTTGATGGTAATGAAAAAGCGTTAAAACCGATGATTCTTAAAGATATCGCTGAAGATGTTAATATGGATATATCTACAATAAGTCGTGTTACAAATGGTAAATATGTACAACTAAATTCTGGTGTCTATGAATTGAAATATTTCTTCAACGAGGGCATGAAAGATAACAACGGTGAGGAAGTATCAACTCGTATCATAAAAGATAAATTGAAGCAGATTATCACTTTTGAGGATAAACATAAACCTTATAGCGATGATCAATTATCTGTGCTTTTAAAAAAAGCAGGCTATCCTATCGCAAGGAGAACAGTAGCAAAATATAGAGAGCAAAACAAAATTCCTGTTGCGAGACTGCGAAGGAATATATAATATAATTTAAACCACGAAGATGCTAAATCAATTAACAATTTATCAATCCCCGCCTGCTCCCGATGAATCAGGACGGGTAGGGTAGCGAAGCGAAAAATGATTAACAATTATAAATTATCAATTGTCAATTTTAGATACTATGTATCTCAATGGCTAAAACATAATAATAGGAGGTTTATATGGCTTGGAAAAAAGTAAAAATTGGCGATAGTGAGTTTGAAATTTCTTCAACTCATTATTGGTTGGCTATTTTAGGTGCTATTGCACTAATAGTGGTCATTACTCTGCTCATGTCTTTTTATCAGGTGGGCGCAAATGAGCGGGGTATTGTTTTGAGATTTGGTAGGTATCGCACAACTACCTATCCTGGATTGCGTTGGAAATTACCGTGGGGTGTTGATAAGGTTTATAAGGTGAAAGTTGACTATCAGTACAAAGAAGAGTTTGGATTCCGCACACTCAGATCCGGTGTAAAAACTCAGTATTCAAGAAGTCAATATACAGATGAATCATGGATGCTCACTGGAGACTTGAACATTGCTGATGTTAAGTGGATAGTTCAGTATCGAATTAATGATCCGATTAATTTCCTTTTTAGAGTGCGTGATCAGGGAGGCACAATTCGTGATGTAGCTGAAGCGGCAATGCGTTTTGTTGTTGGAGATCGGTCTTTCCATGAGGTACTTCAAACTGAGAGAAGAGAGATTGCAGAAGTTATGAAAGATTTTATGCAGGAGACCCTTGATAAATATAATATAGGGATTAATATTCAGTTAGTTCAGTTAAAGGATGTACACCCACCAGGACGGGTTCGAGATTCATTCAACGAGGTTAACCGGGCGAAGCAGGAACAGGAAACTGCTATTAATGAAGCAAGTCAGGTGTATAATAGAGAAATATACCGTGCCGATGGTGAGGCTAAGAGAGTTGTCCAGGAAGCGCGTGGTTATGGTATTAACAGAACAAACAGAGCTGAAGGTGATGCGAAATTGTTCACTTCCGTATTTAAGGAATATTTGAAAGCGAAAGATGTTACTCGTCGGAGATTGTATCTTGAAACTCTTGAAGATGTTATGAGTAAAGTAGATAAAAAGTACTTTATTGATAAAGACCTTAAAGGAATTGTGCCATTTCTTAATCTTACTGGAACGGGGGTGGTAAAATGAAAACAAGAATAATAATAATTGCAATTTTAGTTATAGTTGTTATCGCCTTTATAGCTGATGGAATCTATATTTTAAATGAAACTGAACAGTCAATAATTACTCAGTTTGGAGACCCGGTCGGTGAACCTGTTATAAAAGCTGGAATGCACTTTAAAATCCCATTTATCCAGAAAGTATTTGTATTTGACAAGAGACTTCTGGAGTGGGATGGAGCTCCACAGGAAATTCCTACGAAGGATAATAAGTTCATCCATATAGATACTTTTGCCCGCTGGCGGATTTCTAATGCTCTCACTTTTTATAAAAGTCTGAAAAACGAAATGACTGCACACTCGCGCTTAGATGATTTACTTGACGGTGCTGTCAGAGATGAAGTTGCTAAATATCGTTTGCCGGAAATTATCCGGAGCTCTGACATACAGATGTCAATTCTTGAAGTGGAAGCATTAGGAGTAGACTCGTCAAAAATTGACGATCTTTCTGTAAAGGGTGCACGAAAAGATATTGCAGAAAACATTGTTAAACACGTTCAGGATAAATTGAAAGAACTTGACCTTGGAATAGAAGTTATTGACATGAAGTTCAAAAGAATTGACTATAACCCTGAGGTTCAAGGGAAGGTGTTTGATAGGATGATATCCGGGCAGAAAAGAATTGCTGAAAAATACAGAGCAATAGGACAGGGTAAAAAACAGGATATTCTTGGAAAACAGGATCAGAGAAAAAAGGAGATTTTGTCGCAGGCTTACCTCGAAGCACAGACAATACGTGGTAAAGCCGACGCCAAAGCGATAAAAATATATGCGGATGCTTATAATAAAAGTTATGAGTCAAGAGATTTCTATAATTTTATGCGAACGCTGAATGCATATAAGTCTGCGATGGATACCACTACTGTTTTATTGCTAACTACTGATAATGATTTCTTGAAATATCTGAAGTCGCCGAAATAAAGACAAAAAAACCTTGTGTTAAGTCCGTCTGTATTATCTTCATTTTTGGAGGTGTTTTAAGATGGACTTAACACAAGGTGGATTCATTCGCGATTATTTTTGAGTTAACTACAAAATTGTTCTGAACATTGCTCAGACCTATATTCAAAATTTAACGAGTGAGATCAAAGTAATTATCAAACAAAAGTAAATAATAGATAAGGGGCTTTATCATGAAAAAGCTTAGCAAATTTACTTTAGGATTATTTATTTTGTTGGTGAGTACTACTTTTATCTTTGCACAAAACAACGCCCTCGATTTTGATGGGACGGGTGGTATCTCTATATGGATAATAATACACTAAAGGCCCAATTGCTTGGAAATTCAAATGATATTACTTTAAGTGCAAGCACTCTCTCAACTAATACTTGGTATCATGTTGCGTTTACTTTTAATGGAGTTAATTCAAAACTATATTTGAATGGTATCGAAGAAAATAGTAGCTCTACAGACCCTGGAGATATAACAAATGTTCAACATGCGGTAATTGGTGCAAGACAAGATGGTACAGATGGGACTTCTGGGATGGAACATTATTTCAAAGGCATCATTGATGAAGTCCGCATCTGAAATGTGGCGCTTCCTGTAGATACCATTCGCAAGTATATGTGTCGAGAGGTTACTTCCAGTCACGGTTATTGGTCTAACCTTAAAGGATACTGGAGATTTGACGAAGGAAGCGGACAGACCGCTTACGACCAAACATTGAACAATAACGATGGTACCCTTGGGTCTACTACTGGTTCTGATACAAATGATCCAAGCTGGGCAACTTCCGGTGCAGCTATTGGGGATGCCAGTGCCAACGATTACTCCTCCCCTTTTAGTGTTAATCTTGCACATTCTGATGGAGATGACATTACCATTGATAATCTATCTGGGTCTCCCAGTGGAGTACAAGTCTATCGTGTAAATTCCGCACCTAATGTAACAACCGTACCTTCAGGTTCGGGATGGGATAAACTTGACCCATTACGATATTGGGGTGTATTTATTATTGGTGGTAGCAGTCCTACCTACACGGTTACCTACGATTATGGCGGTCATCCAGGCATACAAATGGAGGCTAATTTGAGACTGGCAAAGCGGGACAATGATGCGGATGGCACTTGGGAAGATACTGGTATGATCCCAAGTGGTGGTAAGCTAACCAAGACCGGTGAGTCAGGAACTGAATACATTCTAGGTACAACTTCCTCTGACAACTCTCTCCCCGTGGAACTCACATCTTTCACTGCCGAGCAAGAAAAAAGAGATGTAGTTTTAGAATGGACAACAGAAAGCGAGATTGAGAACCTGAGGTTTATTCTGGAAAGGCGAATTTTGAATATCGAACAAGGAATGTCGAATGATGAAGTATGGAAGGAAATAACCAGTTATTTAACTGATGATAATTTGAAAGGATATGGCAGCACATCTCAGAAAAATGAATATAAATATACAGATAAAGCAGTCATCCCCGGAATGACTTATGAGTACCGATTGTCCAATGGCAGTTATAACGGAATTGTAAAAAAGCATGGGACTTGCAAAATATTGGTAAAAACGGTAGAAGAATCAACGATTCCTGAGAAGTTCGGATTGACATCGGTATATCCAAATCCGTTCAATCCGATGACGCATATAGCCTTTAGTTTGCATAATGAATCAGAAGTCAGTGTAATGATTATGGATTTACTAGGAAGAGAGGTAAGGCAGCTTGTAAATGAAAGGCGACCATCTGGTAATTATACAGAAACCTGGGATGGAACAAACTATGCAGGTATAGAGTCACCGAGCGGCATTTATTTTATTGTAATGAGAGCTAATGGATTTTTAAGTTCTCATAAGGTTATATTGTTCAGGTAAAACTTACAAAAATCCGTTTCTCCAAAGGAGTTCTTTAAACTGGATTTGGCTTAAGCCAAAGAATAAACGTGTTTTATTCCCGTAAAGTCGAACCGTCTGGTTCGACATGCGAATTAGACAATTCGCATCTACGCTTCAATCATACAGCTTCATTTCTGTCTGAAAGGCTAAACATGTTTTACCGTTCTCAGAACCCCAATCCGTTATAAAAACCTAAGTCAAGTCCTATAATAGATATTTAGCAATTCCATGAATCAACAATGGACTTAATTCAGGTTTAACGGGAAATCCAAAGTTCAATAAAATGTAAAGTCAACATTTATTAACACTATATAGCGAGCGAAGTATGCTACTTTAACATTTCGCAGAAAAATGATAAAGCGAATAATTTATTGACAAAATAGAAAATAGTTTCTACTTTACAAAACTTAACTGATGTCTTTTATTTGAAAATAAGAAATATAAACACAATTTACATTTCCACCTATTAGTGTGATTTTGGAGATCTCAGTGTGAAAACATCATTATTTATGATGGTTTATTTGCCTACCCCGGTAGAGATCAAAGCACAACGCTTTAGCATATTGCGACAATAGGATATTTACAATTGAGTCATTAAGTTATCAACTAGAAATTGAGATTTATGAAGGGATTTAGTTTTTACTAATTAACAATCATAAGTGATATATCAAAAGAGGAAGTAGTAAATGGAAGGCAAAAAATTTATAAGTCGGCAATTACCAGAGATTCATTCAACTACCGTAATTGGTGTGAAACGGAACGGCAAAGTTGCTATGGGCAGTGATGGACAGGTTACTATCAACAATACCATCATGAAACATAAGACGAAAAAGCTTAGAAAATTATATGATGATAAAGTTATGGTTGGTTTTGCAGGTGCTTCCGCCGATGCATTTACGCTCTTTGAGAAATTTGAAGGAATGTTGGGAAAATATAAAGGAGATATTCAACGTTCGGCAGTCGAATTAGCTAAACTATGGCGAACGGATAAATATCTGAGGAGACTGGAAGCGCTCTTGACAGTGATGGATAAAAATATTTTACTGATTATTTCCGGAACCGGTGATATAATAGAGCCCGATGATGATATTGTTGCTATTGGTTCAGGTGGACCTTATGCAACTGCTGCTGCAAGAGCCCTGGTGAAACACAGCAAACTTTCAGCACGAGAGATTGTCGAAGAGTCTCTTGGGATTGCATCTGAATTATGTGTTTATACAAATAATAATTTTACAGTGATGGAGCTATGAAGCAAAAGGAATTAACACCAAGAGATATTGTCAAGGAACTTGACGCTTATATAGTTGGTCAGGATAAGGCAAAGAAAGCTGTTGCTATTTCTCTGAGGAATAGATGGCGCAGACAGCATGTTAAAGGAGCAATTAAGGAGGACATACTTCCGAATAATATAATCCTTATCGGGCCAACTGGAGTTGGGAAAACAGAGATTGCAAGGCGTTTATCCGGTCTGGCACATGCTCCCTTTTTGAAAGTTGAAGCCTCTAAATTCACTGAGGTTGGATATGTAGGACGGGATGTAGAGTCAATTATCAGGGATTTGACGAATATATCTGTAAATCTTGTTAAAGCAGAGCGTATTCAAGAGGTAAAAGATCAGGCGGAAAATATGGCAAATGAACGGATACTCGACCACCTGTTACCGCCTCGTGATTTGTCTAAAACTACAGCTTCCTCAATAGAAAAGAGTGGTGAGCAATTTCAAAGAACGCGGGATAAATTAAAAGAAATGCTTAAAAAAGGTGAATTTGAGAATAGAGTTATTGAGATAACGGTTAAACAGAGTAACATGCCCGTAATGCAAATTTTTGGTCCAGCTGGTATAGAAGAGATGGGGTTTAATATAACTGAAATGCTTAGTGGTGCCTTTCCTAAAAAGAAAAAAAGTCAAAGGGTTACTGTGGACGAGGCGAGAAAAATATTTACTCAGGAGGAAGCCCAGAAACTCGTAGATATTGATGTGGTTACAAAAGAAGCAATACGTCGAGTTGAAGAATCTGGAATTGTTTTTCTTGATGAAATAGATAAAATCGCTTCCGGTAGTAGTGACTCTGGTCGAGGTCCTGATGTTTCCCGTGAGGGTGTTCAGCGTGATATTTTACCAATTGTTGAAGGTTCTGATGTTCAAACGAGATATGGTGTAGTAAAAACTGACCATATTTTGTTTATTTCAGCAGGCGCATTTCACATGACCAAACCGTCCGATCTCATTCCGGAGCTTCAGGGCCGTTTTCCTATTAGAGTTGAATTGGACAGTTTGGGGAAAGATGAATTTGTTAAAATATTAAAGAATCCTCGAAATGCTCTTTTAAAACAGTATACCGCTTTACTGAGGACAGAAAATGTTAAGTTAAAATTTGAGGATGACGCTGTTGAAGAAATAGCTCAACTTGCTGCTGAAGTAAATGAGAAAATGGAGAATATTGGTGCACGTAGGCTACATACAATACTGACAACTTTGCTCGAAGAAATTCTTTATAGAGTTCCTGATAAAAAGATAAATGAGGTTACAATTACTCGAAAGGTTGTTCAAGAGAAATTGTCTGATATTGTTAAAGATAGGGATTTGAGTCGTTATATTTTGTAGTAGAAGTTATTTTGCCACTAAGACACTTCCGAAGGAATCCCTTGCAGGATAAGTCACAAAGATAATTTTTAATAAAGAGTTTAGACAAATAGAAAAAGATGCCTGTATTTTGACATAATGAAAAGGCTTTCAGAACTTTTTTTATTATAACTTTTTATCTTTAATGTATATTCATAAGTCATATCGTTTAAACTTGTAGAAAAATTGAACAGGAGACGAGATGAAAAGAGATTTCTTACATATTACAGATTTTTCTACTGAGGAGATTAGGGATACCTTTGAGCTTGCAGCAAAAGTGAAAAGGTATGTGAAAGAAGGAAAAGAGGATCTTCCACTTAAGGGAAAAACAATGGCAATGATTTTTGCCAAGCCCTCAGCAAGAACACGTGTTTCATTTGAAACCGGTATGACACAATTGGGTGGACATGCAATTTTTCTCGGACCGAATGACATCGGGATCGGAAAACGTGAAGCGATAAAAGATATTGCCCGTGTTATTTCAAGGTATGATGATATAATCATGGCACGTCTTTTTGACCATGCTCATATTTTAAAACTTGCTGAATATTCATCTGTGCCTGTAATAAACGGCTTGACAGATCTCAATCATCCATGTCAGGTAATGGCTGATATTTTTACAATTTTAGAGAATAAAGGAAGCCTGAATAACCTTAAGGTTGCTTTCGTGGGTGATAGTAATAATGTTGCAAATTCCTGGATAAATTTAGCTGCTCGGTTGCCTATGCACTTTGTGTTGGCTTCGCCATGTGGTTATGAGCCAGATCCTGAGATACTGGCAAATGCTAGAAATACAGGGTTGAGTACTGTCGAAATAGTTCGTAATCCGGTAGAAGCGGTTAAGAACGCAGATGTAATTTATACCGATGTCTGGGCAAGTATGGGACAAGAGGCGGAAAAAGAAAAGAGGAAGAGGGATTTTATGCCTTTTCAGGTAAATGCTGAACTAATGAGTCATGCTAAGCCCGGTGTAAAGGTTATGCACTGTCTTCCTGTGCATCGAGGTGATGAAATAACCGATGAAGTGATAGACAGTCCAAATTCTATAGTTTTTGATGAAGCAGAGAATCGAATGCATGTCCAGAAAGCTATAATTCTTAAACTGATGGTTGGATAACATATTAACCTTCCGTCGGAAGGTTTTTTTGGCACAACTGGAACCCAAAGTTCCGTTATAAGATTACTTTTAATTATCAGTTCCGTCATGAGCTTACTCATGACGGGTTCATTCTCATCTTCTAAGAGTGAGCTCTAAGCAGATCTAACAGATGGAAGTTTTTTAAGGTTAAGAGAGGTAAAAAGCGTAACAATCCCATTTTATTCTCACTTGCCTGTTCTTTCCACATGGCAGGTAAAAAATCCAGTGAACCCTAAATGATGTAAATAATATTTGTGTTTTAGTCTGAGTATTACTTCATTTTACAAATATTAAGTTAGAAGTGGAAAAATGCTATAAAATTTGTCCATCTATTTTTAGAATCTATGGGAGGGAAGACATTTACTATCCAGCGCAATGATTTTTTCACTATTGATTTTGATATTAGCAAAATTCCTCTTGAATTTTATGAGTGATCTTATTCAACAATTTTAATATATATGACAATGTTTCATGTATAGATGAATGATTCATACATATATTAGGGCTTCACTTATTTTTGTTTGTTTAAAGAAATGAATAAAAGAAGAGGTTCTGTAATGATAGCAAAATTTGAAGTAAAAGAAGAAAAATACAGAATTATGATAATAACAATTCTTTTAGCTATATGTTGTTTTTTAACTTATTATTTTCACGTAGTATTGAAAGACGATAGAATTTTTACACACTTTTTTTATATTCCAATTATCTTAGCATCAAGGTGGTGGCAAAGAAGAGGCTTTGCTGTGGCTGTGTTTTTAGCGGCATGGCTAATTTTAAGTCGCTTCTTTATTATAACGGATGTAGGAAAAACCAGTGATTTTTTTCGATCTTTAATATTTATAGTTATATCAAGTGCGACTGTTTTTTTATCTGAGAGGACTTGGAAGGCACAAAAGCGCATCAAGCATTTAAACGATATCCTCAAAGCTATTCGATCTATTAATCAGTTGATTGTAGTGGAGAAGGACAGAAAAAGTCTGCTCCAGAAAGCCTGTGATACTATGATAGAAACAAGAGATTATTATGCGGCATGGCTTGGATTCCTGAAGGATAGTGAGAACTTTGCTATAGTTGTAGGTTCCGGTTTCAGGAAAGATTTATCTCAATTCTGCGAACAAGTGGTAGGCGGTGATCATCCTCCCTGCATCAAAAACGCTCTCGCTCAGAAGGAGAAGCTCTTGATCGAGCACAAATCTAGAGAGTGCAGAGATTGCCTTTTCAAAGACGCATGCATGGGGGAAGTAACTGTAATTATTCGTATCGAATACGCTAACAGGTTATTCGGGCTGTTTGCTATATCGATGGGAGCTGATATTGCTAACAATGAAGAGGAAAAGATGCTCTTGTATGAGGTGGCTGGAGACATAGCGTTTGCTCTCTACAATATAGAATTGGAAGAGGAGATAAACAGATTAGCAAAATTCCCAAGCGAAAATCCCAGTCCTGTGCTGCGTGTAAAAAAAGATGGCACGATACTTTTTGCTAACAAGGCAGCTACGCTCTTATTGAATGCCTGGGGGGGGTAAGGTGGACCAACCTTTACCCGAAAGTAGTCGCAAATTCATTATGGGTGTTCTCAGTTCCGGCACAAGCAGAGAGACTGAAGCTGAATGTCAGGATTGTACGCTCTTACTTACGTTTGTACCGGTGAAAGGTGAAGACTATGTCAATATATATGGGCTTGACATCACCGAGCGCCTGTCTGCCGAACAGGCAGGCAAACAGGCTGAGAAAGTGTTAAGAGAGACTGAGTTAAACTTCAGAGCTTTAGCTCAAAATGCATTTGATAGTATTGCAATAAATAATGAAGATGGTAATTATATCTATGTAAACAATAGAGCTTCCGAATTATCAGGATACAGCATAAAGGAGCTATTAAAACTCAATATCACTGATTTAACTCCTACAGATGATATTAACAAGGTAGAAAATAGATCCAAAAAAAGGATTAGAGGAGAACCAATAGAGGATATTTTTAAAGCAGTATTGCTCCGAAAAGATGGTAAGGAAGTACCAATAGAGGTAGCGGCAACAAGAACAATCTGGCAGGGAAGGCCTGTTGATATGGTCTTTTTTCGTGATATCAGTGAACGTGAGTTTCTTGAGAGGCAGCTTCGTCAGGCACAGAAGATGGAAGCGATAGGACAATTAACCGGTGGTGTAGCACATGATTTCAACAACCTGTTAACAATAATTTTGGGTTACAGCCAGGTTACATTAGATCACATTGATAAGGATGACCCAATTCGTAAGAGCATCAAGAAAATTTTAAGGGCTGGGAAACAGACAGCCACATTAACCCGGCAGCTTCTGGCATTTAGCCGGAAGCAGGTACTTGAACCGAAGGTTCTGAATTTAAATGAAGTGCTCACCGATGTGCAGAAAATGCTTCAGCGTATTATTGGCGAAGATATTAAACTGGAAACTAATCTTGATCCAAACTTGAAGAATGTTAAAGTTGATCCGGGTCAGGTTGAGCAGGTAGTAATGAATCTTGTTGTCAATTCCCGTGATGCTATGCCGGAAGGCGGCAAAATCACTATCAAGACCGAAAATGTGGTTTTAGACAAAGACCTTTCTAGAGTTATTCCTGAATCTTTTCCGGGAAAATTTGTTCTTTTCTCGATTGAGGATACGGGTGTTGGTATTGACAAATCAATACTCAACCAGATTTTCGAACCATTTTTTACTACGAAGGAAGTTGGAGTTGGTACAGGACTTGGTCTGTCAGTTGTTTATGGTATTATCAAACAGCATGATGGATGGGTTAATGTTTACAGTGAACCCGGGCAAGGCTCTACTTTCAGAGTCTACCTGCCGGCTATTTCTGCAAAGATAGAAGACGAAAAGGAAGATGAGATTTTTTTAAAGGATTTTAAGGGTAGTGATGAGCGGATTCTGCTGGTTGAGGATGAGGCGGGAATATGCGAATTTGCTGCAGAGAACCTACGTGAAAATGGTTACATCATACTTGAAGCCGCAAGTTCAAAAGATGCTCTGGATATTTTTAAGAGTGAAGATGGGAATTTTGATCTGGTCTTTAGTGATGTTGTTTTACCGGATATAAATGGTCTTCAACTGGTTGATGAGCTCCTTTCTGTTAGGCCAGAACTTCGGGTTTTATTGTGTAGTGGTTATTTAGATACAAAGTCGCAATGGTCTGAGATTAGAAAGAGAGGATTTAGGTTTTTGCAGAAGCCGTACAGTATAGTCGATCTGCTTAAGACTATTAGAGAAGTTCTGGAGCAAAGATAGATTTTCTCTTTGAAGTCCCATCGTTTAACCTTCCAAAGATTTCGAGCCTTCGGAAGATTTAGAGTCTTCGGAAAGTTTGTTTTCCCTATGACGCTTCCAATCGAATATAGATTTTATAATTATTATTGGAAGAATAATATAGAGAATGGCATTTATATATTGATCGCTAATGTTGCTTGGCCACGGAAAAGGATGAAATATGAAAAAATCAGTGGCTCTTCCAAGAAATAAAACTTCCAGAACATTTCCGGTTGCTCCTATCATCAGGGAGATGAGAGTTGAGAGAATTTTTCGGTCTGCTTTTGATTTTGGTTCTTTAACCAGAGAATGGGATATGGAATATATTAAGAAAGAAACTAATACAATCCCGAGAATAGCCCAGAGTTTATGGTTTCCGATTTCACCTAAAAGATAGTGGTATCCTGTATTGTGAGTGCGATATAGCACTAAAAATGGAAGAAATGTTTTAACACCTTCCTGAAATGGTAGATACAGATTGGCAATCACTTTTGTTATGAAGTCAATTACAAGAAGAACAACCCCAAATAAGTATGGATAAAAAAGTGGTGATTTCTTGATATTCATAATATCAGATACCTCTAACCTATTTTTTTTCAATCTGCGATTTATGAGTATTTCTGTATTTATTTAGAAAATTACCGGGATTCTTACGAATTCCTTCAACCTGTCGAAATATATCGGTGTAAATTTTTTTGATCTCATGTGACTTCTGTTCTGCTAAGGTATCTATGATAAGACCTTTCAGGATATTATTCCAACCCTTTTCAAGCTCACTGTTTTTCGTCTGTATAGCACCAAGGAGAATCAATCCATTATCTGATGAAATGTCATGATATTTTGATGTTTGTGAAATAAGGTTCATTGCATAAATATAATTTTTCTCTCGGTAGGCATTCCATGCTAATTTTAAAAATAGCTGGAAATAATTCTGTTGAATATTATCTAACAGCCAGGATGTATCTTTTTCACCTGGATAGATTTTCATTATATTTTCATAAGTGTTAACCTTAACACCTTCTATAAGCAGACGACTTGATAAATCAAGAAGTGTAGTATCTTTAGTCTGAAAAATGATATCAGAAAGGTTAATAAAATCGTTAGGGTCATACCATTCTGAATTAATGAGGAGATTTCCAACTGTTTCGGTTTCTTGCCATATGACACTATCAGGAAGGGATAGGTTGGGATATAATTTCAGAAGAAATTTATATGCTTCAATTTTTAAATCCTTGTTCCTTTGTTGATTGAGAATTCTCTCGGTTTTATTCGCTACCGTTGTACTGTCTTGGTCTTGAATGCTATTAATGAAGAAATAAAGATTACAACGAATGTTATCGTTGGTTTCGTTAATTAGTAGCTTACTAAAATATTTAACAGCCTCTGATTTGAGGTTCAATTCTCTATACATTGTATTTAGAATATTAAAGTAAGTTTTACCGAGGCTGTCACTTTTTGGGTAATTTGTAACAAATGTTCTTAACTGCTCAAGCCTATTTTCGGGATTTTCAATAGTAATAGCTGCTTGAAACTGCTCTATCTCCTTTTTAGAGTTACAGTGCAACATAAAAAGTGAAATAATGATGATTAGGAGAGATATTTTTATATTGGACTCAGTATGAAAAATGTTTTTATATATCTGCCGGATTGCCATTTCTATTTTTTCTTTGCTAGTTTTTTCCACTTGTAAATTGTACTTTTACTGGGAATGAAACCCGATTTGACAGATCGTATATCTTGAGTGGATACAAACACATTTGGATCAATTTCTCGGGCAAGTATAAGAACATTATCTATATTTTTTCTGGGAACAATGCTGAAAATAATATTTACCTTCCCTTTTCCTCCTGTTGCTTCAATAACTGTTGCACCATATCCTTCATCACGAAGAGCCATTGTTAAAACATCAACAGTATCTTTTGTTATAAATCTAACTGCTTGAAGACCAAGTGCAATTTTCTCTTCAATTACTATTCCTACGTAATTACCCATGGCGAAGCCAAATCCATAGGCAATGAAACATGCAATATTTGAAAGGTGCTGCATAACTTGAGAAATAGCTAAAAGCCAGATTATTACTTCAAAGAAACCGAGAATCGGTGCTAATATTTTACTGCCTTTTGAAACCATAATAATGCGTATTGTTCCAATCGAAACATCGAGAATTCGGGCAATAAAAATAAGTAGAGGAACAATTACCCAGGTAAAAATAGGCGAATTTAAAAATAGAACGTTCATAATTTATTTCAACATAATTTATGAGGTTAAAAGTGTGTTATACAATAATTGAAAGGACATTATTTGTCATATATTGTTATTAGTAGTTATTCAAATAGTTCAATATTTCCACCGGTATGTATGAAAACCACATTTTCACCGGGAAAGATTTTGCCAGAGCGGCAGTAATCCAGGAGACCTGCTGCAGCTTTGCCAGTATATACATAGTCTAAAAATATTCCCTCTTTTCTTGCAAATAATGATACGGCTTCTTCACATTCGGGGGTTCGTTTACCGTATCCTGCTCCAATGTATGAATCATCTACATAAATAATATCTTTGCTTATGTCTATTGTTAACGATTTGGCGGTTTCTCTGGCGAGTTCATAAACGATCTTTTTGAGTTCTACCTCAGTAACATCCACACTTATTCCGATAATTTTTCCATTCCATTTCGTAATTGATTGTCCGACGACGAGACCTGCCTGTGTACCTGCTGAAGATGAGGCAAGAATAATTTTGTCAATTTTGAGACTATTTTTTTTAAAGTCATTTATGAGTTCCGCAAAACCAGCAACATATCCAAGAGCGCCAACAGGAGTTGAGCCGCCGGGAGGGAGAAAATACACGGTTTTACCTTCTGATATTAACTTATCTCTTATTCGCTCTGCTTCTTCCATACGGACATCGGGATCAGTTGTGTCAATATGATGAATATTTGCTCCAAGCATGTGGTCGATAAGAAGATTTCCTGTAAATTTATAAGGCTTTTTGCCATTTAAAATGAGGTGAACTGAAAGTCCATATTTTGCTCCGACTCCAGATAGAATTCGGCAGAAATTTGATTGATTTGCGCCAATACCAATAATTGTGTCATAGCCTTTTGATAATGCATCAGCAATTAAGAAATCAAATTTCCTGGTTTTATTTCCACTGAAAGTAAAGCCGGTAAGGTCATCCCTTTTAATATAGATATTACAGCCTACGATCTCTGAGATTGAATCGAGGCGATGGAAAGGTGTCGGTAGCACGGATACTATCCGTTTAGGGAATTTTTTAAGGAGGTCATCAATTTTACTCATGAATTTTACCTTTACTATTTGGTATTGTCACATTTTTTCTCATTCAGCATCATGTTTTCCCGAAGGGATTCCTATGGAACACTTATTACGTTTCAGCACTTATGTAGGATTAAATTCTTTTTGTTTCAATCAGCAGCCTTTTCCTTTTCTTTTCCGGAAATCGCTCAATTGCATATCTGACCGTTACTCTTGGAATGGCTGTATTATGCTTCAGGAGAAATTGTTCCAATCTTTTAGAATCTTTTTCCCCGGCTTCTCTCAAAAGCCATCCATTTGGTTTCTGAATAAGATCATTTGTATCTAATAGTAACTTTTCAACGATTGAATATACAGCGTCTAGTTTTTCACCGTGCCTCGCGAGTTTTACCAAAGAGACAATTGAACAACGGCGTACCCATAGATTTGGCGATTTAGACCAGTTGATTACTTTTGAGATAATTTTTGGGTAATTGTCTATTAGTGGTGCTGTTATTTTAAGACACAGGGAATCGACTATTGCCCAGTTATCACAATAGTTACTAAGAAGCCATTTTTCGATATTATTTAGGAAGTCTGGCGTAATTTCTTTTATATATCTGGTTAAGAAAAGAACGGAAATTAATTTTGCTTCGAGTTCCTGTTTTGAAATAAGTAATTCTGCAAAATTAATTGCTTCATTTAAACTCCAGATATTTCTAACCTGTTTGTGAATTTCTTTTTCAATTGATTGTTGCTGAGCAGCATTTAATCCGAGAATTGTTATCTTCTCATCTGATTTGAAAAACCTGCGCTGTGTTTTGGCTTCATCGGGGTGGGCTGACTCTTTTAAGAGTATTATGGTTTTTTCAGCAAGTTGTTGATCTGTTATTTTTTTCATCTAAAAGGTTTTATAATCCAAGAAACTGAATAGCTCCTCCACTTAAAAATATTGTTAACCCCGCAATTGCATGTGAATATTTTTCCATTTTTCTAAGAGGGAGAAAAGAAAGCCCGTAGAAAAACGCCAGAACTACCGTTAGCATTGTACCGATTGTTACAATGGCAAAGATGCCGGAAACAGCGAAAATCCCTATAATACTACTTTTGGCTGCCGGGTACATTATGAGTGGGATAAGAGGTTCGCAGGGTCCAAATATGAATATTATAAATAGAATCCACGGTGTTATTTTTTTATCAGATTCAGCTTCTTTTAGGTGTAGATGCATATGTTCTTCGGTATGAGAATGCAAGTGTGAATGAGCAATTTTATTGTCATGTAAATGTGTGTGTGTATGAGGTTTATTCTGGATTGCTCGCTTTATTCCCCAGATAAAGTAAGCTAAACCAAATCCGATTAACAGCCATGCCGCAAGTGAGCCTCTGAAAGACTCAATAATTTCCAGTTTTAATACGGCGATACCCAAGGCAATACCTATTAATCCGAGAATAACTGAACTCAAAACGTGCCCAATTCCACAGAGCAATGTAATAAATGCGGTTTTCCTTATATTCCATTGTCTTGCTTTGGACAGCATTATAAATGGGATATAATGGTCTGGGCCAAGTATCGTATGGACAAATCCAATTGATGCTGCAACGCCGATTAAAAGTGTAATGTCACCTGTCATTTGCACCTCGTTTATATAAGTTTACAATCTTGAATCGCTGATTTTGCATTAAGCTTATTATCATATTCATTTTTTATCACTTTATAAATTTATTAAAAGTATCTTTGTATGAGATCCTTCTTATTTTAAAAAGATCGTTGTCCCGTTTTCCTGTAATAACCTCTCTGACCATTTTCTCCATTGCTTCGCTATATTTCTCAACATCATTCTTAGGAACAGATATCGGATTGATATCAAATTGCTTTTCAATTTTCCATAGACTGTCCATTGCTGCGTGTCCGATTAGATTGTATTTCTTATATGTAACGTGAAAAGCTGTATTTGTCTCTCTGCTTCCTATAAAGTAATGATATTCCCGTCTTGGAGCTTTTATTGAATTGTTGATAAAGTATGTTGATTTCTCTTTATCCTGCCTTTTCGATACTCCAAGAATGTAGGCGATTACATCGCTGACAGTGTGATCCCTGCTGCTAACAAGCACGAATTCTCCCTTTTCCAACAATCCGTAGTCTTTTGAAAGGGAATCAACAACAAGAGCCGCAATTCGATATCCTCCCACTCCGCATAAACAGACATGTCCGAGATAAGCACAGACATCATCAAATCGTATTTCTGTCGCTTCGATTCCTTCGGGATAACTACCGGCTAATATCCCGTGATAATAATGGAATTTAATAGGTTTGATCTCTTTCAGATAGTTGTACTTTTTATTCCATCGCAAATCGTCTTTAGGTTGCGAGCAGGAGATAAAAAAAATCGCTGTTATAAATATCAAAATCATAAGTAAAGATGACCTATTGTTTTTACATTTTATAAAAAAATACGTATGCATATTTTAATTTCTCCTTCGTTGAATAATTTTGTCGAAAAGCGTGCTGAAATTACCTAATCCATCAGAGATTGTCAAACTGAAATAAGTGAGATCAGTTTACAACCTTGCAAAGATTTCTCCTATTTATTCAGATAAACCCTCGCAAGGGTTTTTATTTTCTTATTTTCTGTCTCTTTTAACTTGAAAAAATGTATTAAAATATTCATATTTTACTTCGTGATGAGATTATTAAAAATATTTACTTTCTTACTATGTTTGTTAGTCTCAATATCATTTGCTCAAGAGGACGTTTCTATTCCTAAAGGATTACATTATAAGGAAATAAAGAGAGTAATTCCCCATGAAATGCGCTCGTCTTTTAAAAGGGCAGAATCTTATTTGAAGAAGAATGATATGTTAAAAGCTGATCAATATTATATGAGTATTCTTACAAAAGGAGAAATTTTTTATGCGTTTTGGGGACGTGCATGGTGCCAATGGCAAGTTGGAAATTTAATAAATGCTAAAAAGCAGTTTGCGAATGCATATTCGTCTTGCGACT